>JAKAUH010000018.1 GCA_021818605.1 Planctomycetota bacterium | reverse complement strand
ATCTGTCTGCCGGCGCCGCTCCTTCGCGTGGACGTCGGCCCCGCGCGCGAGCAACGCCCTCACGGGCTCGGGCCTCCCCGTTCGCGCGGCGGTCATCAGCACCGTCTCACCGCCACGGAGTGTGGTATTCGGATCGGCCCCGGCGCCGAGCAGGAGCTCGACCATGGCTCCATCCCCGCTAGCGCAGGCGATCGGCAGGGGCATCACGCCGTAGCGGTTCGCGGCCCGGACGTTGGCCCCGGCGTCGATCAAGAGCCTGACGGTCTCAAGATCATCGCGATAGGCCGCCCAGTGCAGGGCCGTCATGCCGTCGGCCTGGGTAGCGTCGGGGTCCTCGCCACGCTCCAGGAGCATCCGGACGGCTGCCCGATCCCCCTTCTCGGCCGCGTCAGCCAGGGCCGCGTCGGGGCGGGCGACGGCCAATGCCGACGTCGAGAGGACGAGGGCCAATCCCCACGCCGCGATTCCCATCGTCCGCATCGCGTTCGACTCCATCGGGCCTGTGGCCTCCGGTTGGATGGTTCCGCGTCGTCAGATCGCCAGCGGCTCGAACAGCTCGTCGACCTTGCCCCGGCTGTCGGCGAACGAGTCGAGCCGGACGCCGACCTTGTCGAGCAGTGTCAGGTGGAGGTTGGCGAGCGGGGTGGGCTCGGCGTACCGGATGTGGCGACCGCCTCGCATCCTGCCCGCCGCGCCGCCGGCCACGAGGATCGGCAGGTTGGTGTGATCGTGCAGGTTCGGGTTGCCCATGCCGCTGCCGTAGAGATACAGCCCGTGGTCCAGCAACGAGCCGTCCCCCTCGCGCGTGGCCGCGAGCTTCGCGAGGAACTCGGCGAACAACGAGACGTGGAACCGGTTGATCTTCGCCATTCTCGCGATCTTGGCCGGGTCGTTGCCGTGGTGCGTCAGCGGGTGGTGCGGGTCGGGCACGCCGATCTCGGGGTAGGTGCGGGCGCTGGTCTCGCGTGCCAGTTGGAAGGTGACGACGCGGGTGACGTCCCCTTGCAGTGCCAGCACCTGGAGGTCGAACATCAGTCGGGCATGGTCGGCATACGACGCGGGGACGCCCGCGGGGCGGTCGAGGTCGGGGAGGATGTGGTCCCTGGCGTCGGCCTCGGCCTTCTGAATGCGGCGCTCCACCTCGCGCACGGTCTCCAGGTATCGGCCGACCCGTTCGCGATCGGCGGGGCCGAGCTGCGTCCGCAGGCGGGCGATCTCGTCGGTGACCGAGTCGAGGAGGCTGGCCCGCTTCTTCATTGCGGCGCGACGGTCGGCGGCGCTGCCGCCCTCGCCGAAGAGGCGCTCGAAGACGATGCGCGGGTGGGCCTCGGACGGTAGTGGCGTCGTCGGCGAGGACCAGGACAGGTTGTTCTGGTAGACACAGGCGTAGCCGTTGTCGCACTGGCCGACGGTCGAAAGCAGGTCCATCGATAGCTCCAGCGAGGGGAGCTGCGTCTCCTGGCCGATGTGTCTGGCCGCGATCTGGTCGACGGTCGTGCCCAGGTAATAGTCCGTGCTCTCGGTCAGCTTCGCCCGGGCCGCGCTCAGGAACGCGCAGTTCGAGGTCGCGTGCGTGCCGGGGTAGGCGTTCCGCAGTTCCAGGTTCGTGATGGCCGTGACGTGCTTCTTGACGGGCGCCAGGGGGCTGAGGGTCGGCGACAGTTCATCGAGCGTGTCCGCTCCGGGGGGTGTCCACCGCGTGATGTCGCACCCCATCGGCATGTAGACGAACCCCAGGCGCCGCAGTCGGGCCGGGGCGCCGGCCGTTGCGGCGACCGCGGTCATCGCCGGGATCATTGCGTCCAGTAGCGGCAGCGCCAGCGTCGTCCCCAGGCCCCGGAGGAACGTCCGACGCGGGAGGGCCTTCTTCGTGATGATCATTCCGCTCTCCTCATCAGGAACGGCGTGCTGGTTGCGATCGCCTCGACGATCGACGAGAACCGATTGCCCCGCTCGCTGGCCTCGCGAACGATCCGGCGCACCGCCGGGGCGTCGTAAGGTTCTACACCCCGGCCCAGGGCGAATGTCAGCAGTTTCTCGGACAGCGTCCTGACGAACAGCTCGGGTCGCCTCAGCAGGGCCCGTTCGAGCCCGACCACTCCTTCGAACCGGCTCCCGTCCGGCAGGCCCCCGGTCGCGTCGACGGGCCGGCCTTCTTCCAACGCGCGCCAGCGGCCGACCGCGTCGAAGTTCTCCAGGGCGAAGCCGACGGGGTCCATCCGATTGTGGCACCCCGCGCAGGCCGGGTTGGCGCGATGCTGGGCCAGGCGCTCCCTGACCGACAACGACGACGAGACTGTGTTGTCCTTGAGCGCCGGCACATTCGCGGGCGGAGGAGGAGGCGGCGTGCCGAGCAGGTTCTCCAGGACCCACTTGCCGCGGATCACCGGAGACGTGCGGGTCGCGTAGGACGTGACCATCAGCACGCTTCCCTGACGGAGCAGGCCGCCACGCACCTGGTCAGTGCCCAGATCGACGCGACGGAACCGGCTACCGTTCACGTGCGGGATGCCGTAGTGCCGGGCGAGCCGCTCATTCAGGTAGGTGTGGTCTGGCGCGATCAGGTCGAGCACGCTGCGGTCCTCGCGCACGACCTCCTCGAACATCAGCTCCGTCTCCCGGCGAAAGGCCTGCCGCAGGTTGTCATCGAAGTCGGGGAACAGGCGCAGGTCGGGCGTGATCGATTCCAGGTTGCGCAGGTGCAGCCACTGGCTCGCGAAGTTCGTCACCAGGCTTTGCGATCGCGAGTCGGCCAGCATGCGGCGGACCTGGGCGCGGAGCACCTCGGGCCGGCCCAACTCGCCTCGTTCGGCGAGGTCGAGCAACTCGTCGTCGGGGATGCTGCTCCAGAGGAAGAACGACAGCCGAGATGCGAGCTGGATATCGGAGAGGCGATACACCGAGCCCGCCGAGGCACCTGGCGGGTCGGTCTCGATGCGGAAGAGGAACTGCGGGTTCACCAGCACGGCGCTCAGGGCCATTTCGATCCCGGCCTCGAAATCGCCGTCCCGGCGGGCCTCGCCGTAGAGCTCCATGGGCTTGCGGAGGTCGGCCTCGGTGACAGGCCGGCGATACGCCCGGCGCACGAGTGTGGTGAGGATCTGTCGGGCACACGCCTCCTCATCCTCGGGCCCGGTCGGACGGCGAACCAGGAGCCGGCGGCGGCTGGGAGTCTCTTCTTGCTCCGACGGCCCGTGCGGGCCGGTGATCGAGACCTGATAGAGCGCCGGAGTGATCCGGGGGTGCCGGTGCATGTTGTAATGGGCCTGATACGGCTGACGCTTCGTCTCCAGCAGCGACGATGACGGCTTCACGAACGCCACGCCCACCTGATGCGGGCCGGCCGCGACCCGGATTCGGGCCCTGAGGTGGGCGTCGGCGGTCTGATGCTCGGCCTCGGTCCTTGGCGGGGTGACCGTGAACGTCGCCCGGGTCTCGCGGTCCACCAGCACCACCAGCTCGTGCGGTTCGCGCAGGCCCTCGACGTGCTCGTTGCGGTCTCGCGCCAGGCGGAGCCGTATTTCGTACTCGCCGCCACGCGGGAAGAGGTAGGTGATCAGCGCTCCACCGCGCGTGCCGATCGGCAGCCCTTCGACGTGCTCTTCCTGGGTGATGTCAGCCCGGATTCGGAACGTCTCCCCGCCGGGAGAGCGCCCGGTGCTCCCCATGGCCAGGCGGCTGATCTTCTGGGCCGCGCTGAGGTAGCGGTCCAGGAGTGTCGGCGAAAGGTCGCCGACCGTGATGTTGTCGAAACCCCGGCTGGACTCGTCGGGCGGGAGCAGGGCCGAGGCGTCGATGTCGATCGCCAGCAGGTCACGGATGGCGTTCTGATACTCGGTGCGGTTGAGACGGCGGAATGTGCCGGTCCGCCCTGGGTTGGGGTGCTCCGCGGCGGCGCGATCGAGCCCGCTGGCAATGGCGGAGACGATCGCATTGAATTCGGCCTCCGACGGTCGACGGCGATGCCCGGGCGGCATCTGGCGCGCGGCCAGCCGGCGGACGACTTTTTCCCAGGCTTCGGCGTTCTTCCCGACGGCCGCGGTGTCGAGGTCGTCGAGGGCGAGCCCGGCCGTTCTGGCATCGGCGTCGTGACATTCGAGGCAATAGCTCGCGACGAACCGATCGATCGCCGTGCGCGCCGCGACGGCCCTTGCAGGCGACGGCTCGTCTCC
The DNA here is from genome assembly GCA_021818605.1 of Planctomycetota bacterium. Taxonomy (GTDB): domain Bacteria; phylum Planctomycetota; class Planctomycetia; order Isosphaerales; family Isosphaeraceae; genus JAKAUH01. The sequence goes on along the minus strand of JAKAUH010000018.1, from coordinate 1,490 downwards.
CGGCCGCGACTGTCCCGCGCGCGTGGCCTCGACGACGATCAGGAGGACCGGTGCCAGGCAGCCGGCCCATGTTCCCCAACGACTCATGAGGCCAGGCTCCGACATCGCGGGCCCGCGGGTGGGCCCCGGGGATCGAGGAGGGCGATTTCGACCGCTGAGGCGGAGCCCCGCAAGGCTCAACGCGACATTCCGCTCGCGCGAGCGGCTCGACGGGCTCCCAGGTCGATTGTTGATGATACCATCGGCCGGTCCCTCGTGAAATACACATCCCGAGAGGATCGCGCCGTGTACGGTCCATGCGCGACTCGGGAATCCCCTGTGCGGGTGATGGCCGTAAAATGATCCTGGTGCTGATCGGCCTGGTGCGGGGTCGGACGAAGATCCGTGCTGCTTTGGCGCGCCGGGATGGTCCTGCGTCCTGGATCGGGCAGGCCTCTCGGCGCCCCTCCCGGCATCATGCCCCCCGGGCGGCCGCCTCCACCGAGTAGGTGGGGTCGGCCTCGTCCCAGGTCACGTCCCCCGACGGCCCGTAGATCGCTGGCACGTGCCGCTCCGCCAGCCGCAGCCAGGTCTGGACCTGGGTCCGGTGATGGCAGGTGTGCAGCACCCGTCGCCAGAACGTCCAGATCCGCTGCCTCCTCAGCCCGCCGAAGAAGGGCCGCTCCTCCAGCCACCACTCGACCGTCGCCGCCGCAAGTTGGGGCAATCGCCGCATCGCCAGCTCGACGTACCGATCGAGATAGGCCGGGACCAAAGGGCTCTCGCCCGACGGCAAGAGTCCTTCGACCCGCGGTTCCTCAGTGCCGACGAACTGGGCGAAAAACCGTCGCTCCGAGAGGATCTGGTGGACCAGGATGGCCCGGATGGGGTTCGTCTTCTCATGCGGCCTGTAGTCCAGCAGATCGTCGGGAATCGCGCGCCACAGGCTCGCGGTCTTGTTGGTCTCGCTGGCATACGTCGTGACGAGATGCCCGAACACCGGGTCAGCCGCCGGCGGGACCCGATCGTCGGGGATGGCGGTGAACTCGTATCGCATGCCAGTTCCTCCTCGACGACTTGAATCGACTCGCCCGTCCTGTGCCCGCGCCGGAGACATCCCTGGGTCGGGCCTCGATCGGAGGATACCATGTCCCCGGGCCGCGGAGGCGCCTCGGTCCAGATCGGGACTCGTCCGTGTGGGATTCCTTCGAGGGATCAGGCTCGTGAACCTCGGGCCGATCCGCGTTGTCAGACGCAGGGGACGGCGCGCCTGGGGCGTTCCGTTCCCCGCCTTCCCGGTGGATGATGGGAGGATTCCCGCTCACTCGTCCTGAGACCACCCGATGCTGCTCACAATCACGACCACGCACCGGCCCGCGACCGACCTCGGCTACCTCTTGCACAAGCACCCCGGCCGCGTGCAGGGCTACGACCTGAGTTTCGGCAAGGCGCACGTCTTCTATCCGGAGTCGACGGAAGGGCGCTGCACGGCCTGCCTGCTGCTCGACGTC
>JAKAUH010000964.1 GCA_021818605.1 Planctomycetota bacterium | reverse complement strand
CACGCCAACCTGGTGCATTACAACTGGCACTGGTTCTGGGATTTCGGCAACGGCGACATCGGCAACCAGGGCGTTCACCAGATGGACATTGCCCGCTGGCTGATCCCGGCGAGCTCGTCCGCCAGCGCCACGTTCCCCCGCTCGGTCATCAGCATTGGCGGCCGGTTCGGCTACAGGGACCAGGGCCAGACGGCCAACACCCAGATCGCCGTGATGGACTACGGCGACACGCAGCTCATCTTCGAGGTACGTGGCCTGCCGACGCCGAAGTACCACGGCGTCTCGGTCGGCAACATCGCCCACTGCGAGGCCGGCATCGTCATCGAGGACCGGTTCTACCCGAAGGGCAAGAAGGACCCCGTGCCGCTGGCGCAGGTCGTCAAGACCGAGGGCCACCGCGGGCCCGGCAGGGGGCACTTCGCCAACTTCATCGCCGCCGTGCGGAGCCGCAAGGTCGAGGAACTGAACGCCGACATTCTCGACGGCCACTACTCCGCGGCGCTTTGCCACCTGCCGAACATCTCGTACCGGCTGGGCGAGGAGGTGCCGTACAGCAAGGCGTCGTCCGCGTTCGGTGACGATCGGGCGGCCGCCGAGACCCTCGAGCGCCTGCGCGAGCACCTCAAGGACGACAACGTCCCCCTCGACGGCCTTACCTACCGGCTGGGCCGGAAGCTCGCCTTCGACGCGGCCTCGGAGTCGTTCGTCGGTGACTCGCAAGCGAATGAGCTCCTCACGCGGCCCTACCGTGCACCCTTCGTCGTGCCCGAGCATATTGGCTGATTCGTCACCTGGTCTTTTCGGGGCGGCGAGGGCGAGCCGAGCCGAGCCGAGCCGATTCGATTCGATCGGTTCGTCCCGCCGCCTCGCGTTCGTCTCGCCTCGTTTCCATCAATGCGGCTCCAGCGCCAGGAGCGCCATCGCGGTCGCCGCGTCGGACATGAACCGGCCGACGTGCGTCTTGGGGTCGCGCTTCTTGTTGAGCGAGAATCCCACCCAGTTCCCCTCCGGCTGCTGGTGAGTGCGGAGCCACTCCAGTCCCTTCGCGACCGCGGGCCTGTCACGGCCGAGCCCCGCGCGCTGAAGAACATGAACCGCCAGGCCGGTGGCATAGCCATCGGAGGCGGTCTCCTGCGGCGTGCCGTCCTGGCGACGGCAGTCGACCAGCGAGCTGAGGCTCCAGCCGCCGTTCGCGCGCTGCCTGGCGATAACCGCGTCGATCACCTCGCGGCGCTGGGAATCGGTGAGAACGCCCTTCATCTCGGTCGCGGCCCAGAGCGCGACGAGGCGGTTGTGGAGGTTCTGGGTGTCCACATGTGACGACAGGTACTTGCGAAGGTGCTCGACGCCCTCGCGGGTCGTGGCGTCGTCCGGGCTGTCGGGCCCTCCCGGCATGGTGCCCAGGGCGATCGCGGCCAGGGTCGCGCCATAGAATCGGGCCTCGGGCGCCTCCCACGGTCGCAGCTTGAAGTCGAGCCAGTCCCACGAGCCGGCGTCCGGGCCCCTTTTTTCCTGGGTGGCCCACAGGTGCGCGAGCGCCTTGCGGGTCGACTCGCTGGGGGCTTTTCGGTCGCTCTGGCGATCGTCATTGGCGAGGACGAGCAGGTTGAGCACGGCCTCGGTGCCCCACGACTCGACCTTCTTGCGGTCGTCGAAGTCATAAGACAGGCGGAAGCGCGGCGAGTCGAGCTTCGCCCAGTGCTCGACCCGGCGCCGGACGTTGGCGAGGATCTGCGTCTCGTCCTCGGTGGGCTGCTTCTGGCCTGACAGCCGCCGCGCGGCGGGACGGCCGAGCGCGTACGACACGGAGGTGTGGCAGCTCAGGCACGAGACCCTGTCGGCGCCCTCGCCGCGATCGGCGCCGTCAAACCCGAACCACTCGTCGGCGCGGTCATCGAGGTACTGCGCGGCCTGCTCGACGCTCAGCTTCCTGGGCTCGTCGGCCCGGGCCGACTGAGCGAAGCCAAGGACACCGATCACCACGATGGCCAGCCGGCATCTGGAATCTCGCGGTCGCATGGGTGAACTCCAGGATAGAGGTGGACGAGTGGCAGTCTTTGGAACGAGATGTCGGTGGATCAGCAAGCAATCACGACGGAGGATTCCGTCGCCAGGATTTCCAGTGCAGGTAACGGGCCAGATCCGAGTAGTCGTCGGTCCAGGGGCGGGCGCCGGGCATGGTTCGCGGGTTGCGCCACCGGGGATCGGCCGCCAGCGGTCCCAGGTCGCGCGCGTCGGCCGCCATCACGGCCCAGATCGACGGCTGCTTGCCGGCCTGGCGCTCCGCGTCGCTGACCTTGAGGTCATATCCGATCCGACAGACCAGGCCGGCGTCGGCGGCCTGACGGCCCATCAGCGGGTCGAGGTCGAGATAGCGGTTGGACAGGTTGAACGCGAGGATACCGCCGTCCGCGAGCTTTGACCGGTAGAGGCGGATCGCCTCGCGCGTGATCAGGTGCGCGGGGAGCGAATCGGAGCTGAAGGCATCCAGGACGATCAGGCGATATGAGCGGTCGGGCGCCTCGCGGAGCCGCAGTCGGGCATCGCCGAGCACCACGTCGAGCATGGCAGCGCGACAATCGGCCAGGTAGCGGAAGTAGCGGTGGTCGCGCGCGATCCGCTCGATCGCCGGGTCGATCTCGTAGAACGTCCAGCGCTGACCGACCTGGGCATACGCGGCGAGCGTGCCGACGCCCAGCCCCACGATCGCCACTTGCGTCCCGGGCTGGCGGAGCCGCTCGTCGAGCGCAGCAAAGACCTGGCCGATCGGCCCGGAGCGGGTGAAGTAGGTCGACGGCTCGCGTGCGAGCGACGGGTCGAGGCTCTGCTGTCCGTGGAGCGTGCTGCCATGGAACAGCCGGTGGAGCGTGTGCGCATCGTCCTCGGTCACCCGGGCGACGCCGAAGAAGTTGCGCTCGACGTGGAGCAACCGTCCTCCGAGCCCCTGCGTCAGCCCGCTGGCCGCCATGATGGCTCCGGCCGACAGGGCGAATCGGATCGGTCGGCGCCGGGCGGACTTGATCGTGAAAACGACCAGTCCGCAGGCACCGATCACGGCGAAGGCGCCCGGCGCCGAGCTGGCCAGTCCGGCCTGATCCGTGACCACGACCGCGGTCAGCGCGAAGATCACTGCCGGCAGCGCGAGTTCGTTCCAGAACCGACGGCCCGTCGCGATCGACGCCAGTCCGTTCGCCCCCGATGCCGCGGCACAGCCCAGCACAATCGCTAGCGGGTACTCGACCACACGGCGGAAGAGCAGGGGGGCGACGATCGCGTTGAAGATGCCCCCAAGCAGACCGCCGACCGCGATGGTCACGTAGAACCACGAGAGCTGGCTCGCCGGCGGTCGCCGCCGCGCGAGCGCACCGTGGCACGCGACCGCTCCGGCCAGGAACGCCAGCAGGTGCAGCGGCATCCACCAGGCGTGGACGAAGCCCGCACTCAGTACGAGAATCACCGCCAGGGCGAGCACCGGTAGCGATCGGCCCGCGAGGCGCACCGCCAGCGAGTCCGGCCCGGCAAAGGCCACGATGAAGCTGAGCAGGTAGATTGCCAGCGGGATCACCCAGAGAAGCGGCATCGGCGCCAGGTCGGTCGTCAGGTAGGTCGTCACGCCCATCAGCCAGCTCGACGGGATGAAGACGAGCAGGAGCGTCGCGAGGTGGCGACGATTGGGAACGATTGTCGTACTCATGCGGGCCGGCGTTTCCTCGCCGTTTTCCGTCGTCACGGCACGACTCAATCCTCGCGCCGCCAGGCCGCAGCCGACGAGCAGAAGCGCCAGCGCGACGTAGCCACCTCGCCACAGGCTGGCCTGGGCCTTCAGGGTGAGATAGGGCTCGATCACGAACGGATACGCCAGCAGCGCCAGCAGGTTACCGGTGCTGCTGGCCGCGTAGAGGAAGTACGGGTCGTGGGCCCGGGGATGGCCGGTCCCGGCGAACCAGCGCTGCAGGAGCGGAGAAGCCGCCGCGGCCAGCCAGAGCGGCAGGCTGGCCGAGCGCGCCAGAGTGTTAATCAGCGGGAACGTCGGATGAGCGGCCGCGGCGTTGGCGCGATGACCTGTCGGCAGGTTCACATCGAACGGGAGCATCAGCCCGCCGCCGACGAGCATCGCCGTCACCAGCAGCAGCGCCGGGATCGACACGAGCTGCCGCTCGACGAGCCGAGCGTCCTGCGAATTTGGCGGCAGGAACCCGGCCAGTGCGTAGCCGACCAGCACGACGAGCTGAAAGTAGAGCAGGCAGGTGTTCCAGACCGAAGGCGTACCGCCGAACAGCGGCAGCACCATCTTGCCGATCATCGGCTCGGCCGAGAACAGCAGCACGGCAGCCAGGAATCCCGCCAGCGAGTAAAGCCCGACGACGAGAGCGTTCATGCGGCGACTCCTATCGATCGGGTCCGCGGGCCACTCGGGGGCGCGGGCCGCGAGCGAAGCGGGTATACTCGTCGTTTCGATCGGACAAGACGACGACGGCCGAGGGACGCGGCCCGGCCGCTCCCCGCGCGAAGAACAGGACGATTCGGGGACCTTCCTTGCCACCCTTGCACCGACGGATCGCCAGCCGGCTGCGGTTTCGCGAGTATCTCAGGCGATTCCACGAGAACCTGCGCAACGGCGCCGCCACGCGTTCCGAGGCGCCCGCACCCGCCGGCCGCCATCGCTCGCTGCCGCGATTGTATCGCGAGCTGTACGGGCTGCTAGCCGGTTATCGCGCGATGCTCGCGCTGGCGCTGGCTGCGCTGACGTTCGCCACCTTGCTCAAGCTGATCCCGCCCGCCGCCACCAAGGCCGCGATCGACTACGTCATGCTGTCTCGCCCGCTGCCGAACTGGCTCGAGGCGCACAGTCCGATCGCGATCCCCGAATCGCCCCGCGCGCGGCTGGGGATCCTGGTGCTGGTGGTACTCGCGGTCTCGGTGCTGGGCAAGTTCCTGGGCCTGTCGAGCCGATGGCAGGCCACGCGCACCACCAAGCGCGTGCAGGTCGCGGTGCGGCGGAAGGTCTACGACCACGCGATGCGGCTGCCGCTGCATCGCGTGTATCAGCTCAAGTCGGGCGGGGCGTCCAGCCTGCTGCGCGAGGACGCCGGCGGCGTGGGCGAGCTGATCTTCAGCATGCTCTACAACCCCTGGTCGGCGGTCGTCCAGTTCGTCGGCGGGCTGATCGTGCTGGCGTTCGTCGACTGGCGGCTGCTGCTGGGCGCGCTCGTACTCGTGCCGGGGGTCTATTACTCGGACCTGACCTGGAACCGCCGGATTCGTCCGCTGTTCCGCGATGTGCGAAAGGAGCGGCAGGAGATCGATAGCCAGACGACCGAGGTCTTCGGCGGGATGCGGGTCGTGCGCGCCTTCGGCCGGCAGAAGAGCGAGTCGGCGCGGTTCATGGGGTCGAGCCACTTCATGGCCCGGCTCGAGCTGCACGTCTGGTGGCTCTCGCGGCTGATCGAGCTCCTCTGGGAGTTCCTGCTGCCCCTGGCCTCCGTGGCGCTGTTGCTCTACGGCGGCCTTCAGGTAATCGACGGCCGGCTGTCGCTGGGTGACCTGATGATGTTCCTGGTGTACCTGGCGATGCTGCTCGAGCCGATGGCGATCCTGGCCTCGAGCGTCACGCAGTTCCAGAACAACCTCGCGGGGTTCGACCGGGTGCTCGACCTGCTGGCCGAGCCGC
>JAKAUH010000513.1 GCA_021818605.1 Planctomycetota bacterium | reverse complement strand
GGGTCAGGAGAACCCCCTCACCGTTGAGCGCGTCGGCCAGCTCCTCGCGGTACGACGGGTCGTCCGGGCTCGCGGCGATCAGCTCGTCCCACATCGCGATCGCCTGGCGATACTGCTCGGCGGCCTCAGTCGGCGAGCCGATCTGCGCGGTGATTCGCGCCAGGCGCTGCTGTGCCCCGGCCAGCTCGGCTCGGACGGCCGGATCCCCGGCCCGTTCGGCCAGGAACCGCTCGTAGAACTGCCGGGCATCCTCGAGCAGTTCCTTGCGCAGCGGGTGCATTCCCGGCTGGTCGAGCAGCCGCTCCTCGCTGACGCGGGTGAGGAACCGGTCGACCGCCCGCTGCGCCTCGCGCGACCAGTCCTCGGCCCGGTCGCGCTCGCGGCGCGCTTCCAGCAGGCTCAGGATCGTCTGGGCCGCGCACCCGGCCAGGCAAAGCGCCATCAAAACAGCCGCCACAACGGCCGCCACATGCCGCCGCACGAACCGGCTCGCGCGATACCAGGCCGAGTCACCCCGCGCCCGCACTGGCAGGCCCTCCAGGTGGCGCCTCAGGTCATCCGCGAGCTCGCCCGCCGAGGCATACCGCCGCTCGGGCTCCTTGCGCATCGCCGTCAGCACAATCGTATCCAGATCGCCGGCCAGCGCGCGCCGCAGGCCCGACGGATGCGTCCCGCGAGCCGCCGCGAGCCGCTTCGGGTCCGGCGCAGCCGACGGAGCCGGAATCGGGGCGGCGGCCGTGGCAGTGGAATCGTCCGACGTCGAATCGGAGGGCGACGTCGAGTCGGAGGTTGATGTCGATGTCGTCTCCGACTCCGGCCGGCGCCTCGGCCTTCGCCTCTTCCTCGGCGGGCGGCGGATGACCTCGGTACTCGGCCGACCGGACGATTGTTCGCAGATCGCCTGGAAGACCTCCGCGAGGCCCGGCGTTCTCAGCCAGTACGGCCGACGGCCCGTCAGGAGCTGGTAGAGCACCACACCCAGCGCATACACGTCGCTCGCGGTCGTCACCGGCTCGCCCATGACCTGCTCGGGGCTGGCGTATTCGGGCGTCATTACCAGCTCGCCGGAGCGGGTCAGCGCCTCGCCATCGAGGTGCGCGCCGAGCCCCGCGCCGCCGGGCCCGGGATCCAGCAGCTTGGCGATGCCGAAGTCGATCAGCTTCGGCATGCCGTCGGCCGTGACCAGGATGTTCCCCGGCTTCAGGTCGCGGTGGATCACCGCGTGCTGATGGGCGAACTGCACGGCGTCGCAGACACCGGCGAACAGCCGCACCCGTTCCTCGATGCCCAGCCTGCGACCATCGCAATAGGCGTCGATCCGCTCGCCGTCGACGTGCTCCATCACGAAGTACGGCCGACCGTCCTCGGTGGTGCCGGCGTCGATCAGCCCGACGATGTTCGGATGCCGCCCCAGCGCCGCCTGGACGTGGATCTCGGTGCGGAACCGGCGAACGATCGCCTCGCTGTCCATCCCGCTCCGGATCAATTTGACGGCGATCCGCTGCGCGAAGCCGTCCACCCGATCGGCCAGGTAGACGCTCCCCATCCCGCCACCGCCGATCCGCTCGCGCAGCCGGTACGCACCGAGCCGGGTTCCGACCATCGGGTCGGACTCGTCGCGCGGGAACTCGGGGTCCTCAGCCTCATCCTCCGGCGAAGCCGTGGCCGTCAGGGCCTCCATCGCCATCGTGTCGACCGCGTCGGCATCGAACCGTTCGCCGGTGGCATCATCGTCCGGCCCGGGCCGGGTCGAGTCGGGATTCATCACGGACAACGACACTCCTCCCGGGATGGGATTCCATGGCGGGTGCTACTCAATCTCATCGTACTGCCCGGGATAGGATGGAACAATCGGCGCTCGGGGTTACTCAGCCCTCCAGCGGTGGCGATCTCCAGCGGATTCTCCAAAAACCGGGATTGCCCGTCGCCCCGGCTGACACTACCACCAAACGGGACCACGATCGGCGCGGTCCTATCGACAGGACCGACACGGGAGGCAACCCGGCCGTGGACAGCGGACCCTCGGGCATCGCGGCGAGATACCTGGCGACCCTGTTCGACTCGGGCACGGTGTCGGGCCTGGGCGACCGCGTGCTGCTGGAGCGGTTCGCCGACCGCCGAGGCGCCGACGACCTGGGCGCCGAGGCCGCCTTCGCGGCCCTGGTCGAGCGCCACGGGCCGATGGTCCTGCGCGTCTGCCGCGCCGCGCTGGGCGACCGGCACGAGGCCGAGGACGCGTTCCAGGCGACCTTCCTCGTCCTGGCGAGCCGGGCGCGATCGATCCGCCGCGGCGACTCGATCGGCTCGTGGCTGCACGGCGTCGCCCTGCGCGTCGCCGGCCGCGCCCGATGGCGCGCCGCCCGCCGCCGCCACCACGAGCAAAGGCACGCCGAGATGAACCGAGCCGCCGGACTCGACGCGATCACCACTGACCGTCCCCCCGAAGCGGGCGACGTCGACCGCGTCCTCCACGAGGAGATCGGCCGGCTGCCCGAGAAATATCGGCGGCCGGTGGTGCTCTGCTACCTCGAGGGCCTGACCCACGACCAGGCCGCCGACCAGCTCGGCTGGCCGGTCGGCACCGTCCGCCGCCGCCTCGCCGGCGCCCGCGACCGTCTGCGAGGCCGGCTGACCCGCCGCGGCGCGACCCCCGCGATTCTGCCAGGCCCGGGCCTGATCGCGGAATCCGCCCGCGCGGCGATCACTGTCCCGTCCGGACTTGCCGAGTCCACCGTCCGCGCCGCCCTGCAAATCGGCATGAGTCAGTCTGCCGTCGCCGTCACCTCGATCGAGGCCATCGAACTGATGAAGGAGATCACCCAGGCCATGACGACGAAGAAGCTGATCGCGACGACGACGGCCCTGCTGGCCGCCTGCCTGACCACCGCCGGCGCGGGGATCCTGGCCCTCGGCGGCCAGCAGCCCGGCGGCCCGGCCGCCGCACAACAGGCAAAGGCCCAGCCGTCCAGGGGACAGCAGCCCGAACTCTCACCCGATGACCAGTTCGACGCCCTGCTCCGCCAGTATGAGGACGGCGTCGAGTCGAACCGCCTGACCACGAAGGCCGCGCTAGGTCCCGCTGAGAAACAGGCGCGCCAGAAGGCCACCGTCGCCCGGCTCATCGGCATCGAGGGCCGTTTGATCGAGCTGGCGAAGCAGCACCCGCGTACCTCGACCGCCGAGCAGGCGCTCCTCGTGCTCGTCTCCCAGACGGACCTCGGCGGCGACTGGCGCGAGGCGTACAGGATACTGGCCCGCGACCACGCGCGGAGCGACCGGATCAAGCAGTTACTCGACCCGAAGCTCGTGCAATACTGGGCCTTGCAGGGCGTCGAGGATCTGCTTCACAACGCCGCCGAGCAGAACCCCTATCGCGAGATCCGCGGCCTGGCCTGCTACTGGCTCGCGCGCGTCCTCGAAATCCGGGCCCAGCACGTGCGGCTCTGGGTCTTCCAGCCTCCGAGGATCGCCCAGGGCTGGCGCGATCGATTCGGCGTCGAGGATCTCGACCGCGCGCTCAAACAGGACCCGAAGGCCCTGGAGCACCGCGCGCGTCGGCTGTTCGACCGCGTGATCAACGAGTACCCCCTCGTCCCCAACAACGACAGCAGGCGGCCTCCCCTGATCCACGGCCAGCCCGCCCGCAACCTCTCGACCGTGGCCCGCATCCGGCTTGACGTGCTGGAGCGATTCTCGGTCGGCAAACCGGCTCCCGAGATCGAGGGCGTCGACCTCGATGGCCGGCCGATGAAGCTGAGCGACTTCCGCGGCAAGGTCGTCGTGCTGGGGATGCCGAATTTCCTGCCCCCCGGCACCGGCGCGGCCGACTGGCTCACCGCATCGCTCGTGCCCTTCCGCTGGATCGCCCCGTCCCTTCGGGGCAAGCCGGTGGCGCTCCTGAGCGTCACCGCCGATCATCGCGACGAGCTCAAGCAGGAGTTGCAAAGGAGCGGCCTGCCGGTCCGCTTCTGGTGGGACCCCAACCGCGAAGGTGAGCCGGGGCCGGGGGGCCGCGTCTGGGGCCCCCGCCCCGGCCCCATCCGCACCGGCTGGATCGAGGGCAATCTCTACGTCATCGACCAGAGGGGCATAATCCGTTACAGGCACATGTTCATCAACGGCGCAGTCGAGAAGGCCGTCGCCACGCTGCTCGACGAGCACCAGCCGGCCGATCCACCGGTCCCGAAGTAGGTCAGGCTTTCTTGTCACGCGACATAAGGTTTGCACGGTCCGATGCGACAGAAAGTTTTGACTCTAAGGATGGGCATGGATAAGATCAACCTCGGTCAACAACTGAACCCTTCTTCCAGGGCCTCGGAGGTGATCCCCATGCCGCGTCCTCTCCCGGTCCCTCTGCGCGAGGAGATCGTCCGTCGTCGCCAGCAGGGAACCCCTTTGACTCAGATTGCAGCGGAATTGGCCATCCCCTATGGCACAGTCCGAAACATCTGGCGGCTGGCCCACCGCGCTGATCGCCAGGGATTGACCCCAAACTATCGACCCTGCGGGCGGCCGGTTCCCAAGTCAACCCAGGAGCTGCTCGAACTCGCCTGCGAGCTCAAACGCGACCACCCGACCTGGGGGGCCGGATACATCCGACTCAAACTCGGCGAGCTTACACGCCGCCGCCGCCTCCCCTCGGCCCGAAGTCTCCAACGCGCCTTCGTGCGCGCCGGCGTCCATCGGGCGCGCCGCCGCCGCACGGTCACCGTCGCTCCCCCACAAGCGGTCCAACCGCATGAGACCTGGCAAGTGGACGCCGTCGAGCAGATCCGCTTGGCCGACGGCCAGGGGATCTGCTGGATGACGGTGACCGATGAAGCCTCGGAGGCCATGCTGGCCACCGAGATTTCCCCCCCCACTACCGGTGGGAACATGTCCCGTTGCCGGAAATCCGCGCGATGTTTCGCCGGGTTTTCGAGCGCTGGGGCCTCCCCGACCACGTGCGGGTCGACAACGGCCTCCCCTGGGGCACGCCCCGCGACATGCCGACGGAGCTGGCCTTATGGTTAATCGGCCTGGGCATCGAACCGATCCTCAATCCGCCGGGCCGCCCCACATGCAATCCCAGGGTGGAGCGGTGCAACGGAGTGACTCAGCAGTGGGGCGAGTTGCACCGCTGTGCCGACTATCGTCAGGCGTCCCGAACCTTGGCCCGGGTCGCCCGCATCCAGCGCGACGAGTATCCGGCGATCCGGGGGCGGTCCCGCAGCGAGGTCTTCCCCGAGCTGTACACGCCGCGGCGGGCCTACCGACAGGCCGCCGAGGGGGCGATGTGGGATCTCCCCCGAGTCGATGCCTTCCTGGCTGGGAAGCTCTGGAGGCGGCGAGTCGATTGCAACGGACGCATCTCGATCTATGGTCATGGCCGAACGGTCGGTCGAGCCTACGCGAGACAGGAGGTGTCGATGCGATCCGAAGCGTCGTCACGGTGCTGGGTAGTTTTCGATGATCATGGGAATATGATCAAGCAGTTGCCCGTGACGGAGCTGACCCGCGAGCGGATCATGGCCTTGGCCGTCAGCCGCCGCCGGTAGCAACGACAGGCGTCATGGTCCAAACATTTTGTCGCATCGGACTGTGTCACGCGCAATAAGGTTGGCGTGACGGTTGCGCAAGAAGGTTGCGGCTATGACATCCGTCGTGGCGGACGGCGACGGCTCACCGATAGCGTCAGGAT
>JAKAUH010000945.1 GCA_021818605.1 Planctomycetota bacterium | reverse complement strand
TCCTATGGCTGTAACGGTCCCTCGATGAAGAACGGGTGGTATTGCTCGAGCTCCTTGCAGAGCCGAACTGCCTGCGCCGGCGTGATCCGCTCGTGGACGTCGTGCAACAGCTCGATGTCGTCGCCGAGCGTGGTCCGCAGGTGCTCGAACAGCTTCGGCACGGTGCGGAGATAGGGGCCGGGCTCCCAGATGGCGCGGGGCTCGGTCGGTCCAGTCACCTCACGGCTGACCGGCGCGTTGGCGACGCGAGTGCCGTAGGTCGACATTCCCGGGATCGCCACCTGCACGCGGATGTGCCGGTAGCCCTTCGCCATGGCGGCGCGGGCGTTGTCCTCGACTTCCTTGATGCTCCGCCCGCTGACGTGGGCATACAGGTGCGCGGCGAACCGGCACTTGCCGCCGAGCAGTTGATACACCGGCATGTTCGCCCGCTTGCCCTTGATGTCCCACAGGGCCATATCCACGCCGCTCATCGCGTTGAACAGCACCGGGCCGTTCCGCCAGTACGAGCTGACATACGACGACTGCCAGATGTCCTCGATCTGGTCGACGTCGCGGCCGATCAGGAACGGCCGGAGGTACTTCTCGACGGCCGTCTGCACGACGCGGGCGCGCTGGGTGAACGTCGCGCAGCCGATCCCGTAGAGCCCCGGCTCGCTGGTGGCGACCTTGACGATGACGAGGCGAACGCGATTGGGCGCGGTGAGAATCGTTTTGATGTCGGTGATCTTGAGTGGCGGCAGCCCACGGGGCATCGAGGGCGATGGCTTGTCGTCGGGCCCGGCATTCGGCCCGGATGAGGCGTGGGCGAGGGAGGAAATCGCTCCGACGCCGCCGACCGCGAATCCGGCTGAGAGCCAGCCCAGTACGTCGCGTCGTTGCATGGATCGAACTCCTTTCGGGCAAAGGGTCCCGCGGGGAGGGTATACCGGGCGAACCGGGGGGGGTGGGTCGATCGCGCCGCGCCAATCTAACCCGTGCAACGGGGCACCGCAATCGCCCGGTTGCCGCAATCGAACGACATGCGCGACACCCTTGACAGCCGGCTGAGGCGGCTCCCAGAATCGTGATGGACGTGGAAATGCCCGCCCCGTGTGATCCCACCACCCCTGACAGGGCCCAATCGCGTGAGCCGCGCGTGGCGATGCCGAGAGCCGCTGTCTCGAGTCAGACCTTCACGCCAGGCGATCCTGGCGGCGGGACTGGCGTGGTCGCTTGCGCTCCTGGCCCAGGGCCAGGCGGCGATGGCCTCGGCCGAGTCGCTCGCGGTGACGACGGCATCAACGGGCGATGACGCTCTCCACCATTGCAAGTGCCGCGAGCGATGCCGAGGCGCGGCGTGCTGCTGCGGGCCGCGAAAGGCAACCCGGGTGTCCTCGGACCCACAGCGGGTGGATCAGCCGAACCTGTCCCGCACCGACACGAGCGCGAGTCCAGGCCCGTGCATGGCCTCGGCGCCGTGCGGCGACCCGGCAATGCCGGCCGGCGCGCCGGCCGGGCCGTACGGCAAGGCCCCGGCGATGTCCGTGATCGATGAACCACGGTTCTCGGCGGTCGTCCGCTTCCTGCCCGGCTCCTCCGATTCTCCTCTCTCGTCCCCGCGCTCCACACGCCTCGACCGGCCCCCGAGGCGCCTCGCGACCGCCTGATCGTATCCAGGCTGTCGTAGTCACTGCTCGCGATCCTCGTCCGACGGCGCGTCCGGTCATCGCGCCAGCCGCCGGCGGGGTCCGAGACGGTTTGTCGCATGGCAGACATGACTCGCGGTGCCATTCGCTCGCGCCTCGTCCCGGGACATCGGGTCCGTCGGATGTTGCGGCGCGCAGCGGGACACCGCGCCGAGGCCGCTTTTACCGGAGCCCGTCCAATGTACTCTCGTCGCGCCTTCACCCTGATCGAATTGCTTGTCGTCATTGCCATCATCGCGGTGCTGATCGCGCTGTTGCTCCCGGCCGTGCAGGCGGCGCGCGAGGCCGCGCGGCGGATTCAGTGCACCAACAACCTCAAGCAGATCGGCATCGCGCTCCACAACTACCACGATACGGTATCCTCATTTCCCCCGGGTTACCTCTCGCTGATGGACCGCGTGACGTACCGCAACGACGGACCGGGCTGGGGCTGGGCGGCGTTCGCCATGAACCAGATGGAGGGAAGCCCGGTTTATAACAGCATCAACTTCGTGCTGCAGATTTCCTACCCCGCCAACCAGACCGCGCGGGTCACGGTACTCAAGAGCTTCCTCTGCCCATCGGACGCCTGGCGCGACGACATCTTCACCGTGGTCGATTCGACGACGTCGAATACCACGCCTGGTGCATCGATCTGCCAGGTCGCGTCGTCGAACTACGTTGGTTCGGTCGGCAGCGGCGATCCGTCGAGCCTCTATCCCTGGATCATCAACAGCGATAACGGTCCTCCGGGCCGCGACAACGGCAACGGGTTGTTCTTCCGAAACCAAGCGATTCGGATCGCGCAGATCAACGACGGCACCAGCCAGACGTTCGCCGCGGGCGAGCGGAGTCAGAACCTGTCGCGCGCCACCTGGACGGGCGCCGTCACCAACGCCGCTGTGCCGCTGATCCTGCTCCAGGCCGAGGCCGGGCTCGACCCCGAAGGGAGCGGCGCCCTGGTGATCTCGCACACCGGCGAGGGGCACGGACCGAACTCACCCTCGGGCCTGGCCCACGGCGATCAGTACTGGTCCATGCACCCCGGCGGCGCCAACTTCCTGTTCGCCGACGGCAGTGTCCGGTTCATCAAGGAGGTGATCGTCTTCCGGATCTTCCAGGCCCTGGCCACCCGCGCCGGCGGCGAGGTCCTCTCGGCCAACCAGTTCTGAGGCGCTCGATTCGCCCGCCTTGCCGCGGATCACTCCGAATGCCTTCGTCAGGGGGATTGACACTCATCGGACGGACGTCATAGACTCGCGAAGACACGCGTCGGGATGGGATGACAGGTTCGGCGGCGCACTCCAGGTAAGGGGCGGATCGTGAGACGACGGGCATCGGTGCGCGGGTGGCTCTGGTGCTGGCTCGGGATCGCGGCGGTCGTGCTGGCCGGGTGCGGCGGGGCGCGCGACGGGGTAGGGGGGGCGCTATCGGCGCCCGAGGTGCGGGTGTACTCGGCGCAGGACCGCGAATTCGCCACGCCGATCCTCGACGCCTATCAGAAGCAATCGGGCGTGAAGTTCCTGCGCAAGTTCGACGTTGAGAGCAGCAAGACCGTCGGTCTTGCGAATGACATCATCGCCGAGAAGGCACGGCCGCGGTGCGACCTGTTCTGGAACAACGAGATCCTCAACACGCTTCGGCTGAAGAAGCAGGGGCTACTCGAGCCGTTCCGGCCAGCGCATGCCGAGGAGATCCCGGCGACGTTCCGGGCAAAGGACGAGACCTGGTACGGCTTCGCCGGACGCGCCCGCATCCTGATCGTCAATACGAAGCTTGTCGCCGAGGCCGACCGGCCGAAGGGAATCCGCGACCTCCTGGACCCGAAGTGGAAGGGGAAGATCGGCATCGCCAAGCCGCTGTTTGGCACGACCGCGACGCAGGCGGCCTGCCTGTTCGCCGCGTGGGGCGATGAGAAGGCGAAGGACTTCTACCGGAAGCTCAAGGCCAACGGCGTGCAGGTGCTGTCGGGGAACAAGCAGGTCGCCACCGCGGTTGGGTCGGGGCAGATCGCCTTCGGCCTGACCGACACCGACGACGCCATGGGCGAGGTGGAGGCCGGCAGCCCCGTCGCGATCGTCTATCCCGACCGGGGGCCAGATGAACTGGGGACGCTGTTCATCCCCAACACCGTCGCCATCATCAAGGGCGCGCGCAACCTCGAGCCAGCACGCGCGCTGGCCAATTACCTGCTCAGCCCGGAGGTCGAGGCGGCACTGGCCATCGGACCCGGGGCGCAGATCCCCTTGCTCACCAGCACGAAGGCCCCGGCGCGGGTCGAGACGCCGAAAACCGTGCACGCGATGGCGGCTGACTTCGAGGCCGCGGCCAACCTGTGGGACAGGGTCGCGGCATTCCTGGTAGATGAGTTCGGAGGCTGACGATGCAACCGACCGCGAACCTTGCGCCCCGATCGATCCTCGCCGCGATCGCCCTGATCGGAGCCCTCGCCCTTGGCGCCGCAGGCGCCGGCGCCCGCGGTGCGCGCAGGACCTGGGACTTCGAGAAGGACGCTCCGGGCCGGATCGCGTCGGGATTCACCGGGGCGGCCGGACGTTGGGAGGTCGCCGAGGAAGGCCGCCGGCGCGTCCTCTGCCAGAAGGCCGAGAGTGAGGATCGCACGTTCAACCTGGCGCTGATCGACAGGACGAGCTACAAGAACCTGGACCTGAGCGCGCGGCTTCGCGCCGGCTCGGGGAGGACCGATCAGGGCGGAGGGATCGTCTGGCGCGCGCGGGACGCGCGGAACTATTACATCGCTCGCTACAACCCGCTCGAGGACAACCTGCGCGTTTACAAGGTCGAGGACGGCAAGCGCACGCAGCTCGACCACGCCGACGTGCCCGGCGACCGCGAGTGGCACACGCTCCGGATCACCATGAACGATCGCGAGATCCTCGGCTACCTCGACGGCAAGAAGCTCCTCGTCGCCGAGGACTCGACCTTCCCCGACGCTGGCATGATCGGCCTGTGGACCAAGTCCGACGCGCGGACCTGTTTCGACGACCTCGCCGTGAGCGAGTGAGCAACCGAGCGAGAAAGGCAGCCGCGCGATGGCAGGGATGAGCGCACCGAGGCGACGAGGCTTCACGCTGATCGAGCTTCTGGTCGTGATCGCGATCATCGCGCTCTTGATCGCGCTCTTGCTGCCGGCCGTGCAGGCGGCGCGCGAGGCCGCGCGGCGGATTCAGTGCACCAACAACCTCAAGCAGCTCGGGCTGGCGCTGCACAATTACGAGTCGGCCATGGGCGTCTTGCCGATGACGATGTCGCTTCTGGGCGTGGCCAATACGGTGTATTACGACACGGGCTGGAGCGCCCAGGCGCGGCTGTTGCCGTACCTCGACGGAAATCCCCTGTACAACGCGGCGAACATCATCGTGTTCAAGGAGGACCCGGTCAACTCGACGGTCATCTCGCTGACGATCGCCGGGTTCCTCTGCCCGAGCGAGGTTCGTCCCGGGGCGTCGACACACGACTACGGCCGGTCGGGCGTGATCAACTACAGGATGAGCGGCGGCGACTGGTTTGTCTGGGGCGGGTTCAACGGGCCGTACAATCGTTCGGCGTTCGGCCCGAACCGGAGCCTGCGCCTGGCCGCGTTCACCGACGGGCTGGGCGGTACGCTGTTCGCCGCCGAGGTGAAGGCTTACCAGCCGTCGTCGAACTGCCGGTTCACGACGCTGCCCTCGGTCAACAATCCGTTCAACATTCCCAGCCCGTACGCGAATCCGTTCCAGGTCGCGCCCGAATATGACAACGGCGAGTGCGCGACGGAGAACCAGTACGAGTTCCACACCGAGTGGTCCGACGGCCACGTGCATGCCGGAGGATTCACCACGGCGTGGCCGCCGAACCGGGCGATCGTCGGCCGGTCGTTCTACCCGGGGATGGACCTGGACCTGAACGGCAAGAACGAGGAGAACGGCGGCCCAACCTTCGCGGCGATCAACGCCCGTAGCTACCACCCCGGCGGCGTGAACGCACTCCTGGGCGACGGGTCGGTGAAGTTCATGAAG
>JAKAUH010000818.1 GCA_021818605.1 Planctomycetota bacterium | reverse complement strand
AGACCGTGGATGCGCACGATGCCGTCGGACACGCTGATCAGCGTGCCTTCGTTGCGGGCTTCGGCACCGAGCTTGAACTGCTCGATGCGGTGCTTGATCAGTTCGCTGATTTCGGAAGGATTGAGCGTGGTACTGGACATGGACTTCTTCCCGTGGAGCCCCGCGCGGGCGGGGCGGTCGCGAATGTGGTGTGTATGCGCGGGCCGCGCTGCCGTCAGTCCCCGTGCGTCAGCGCGCCGGCCAGGCGCTCGAGCGCTGGCCCAGCCGCGTCGAGTTCAGCCGGCGGCTGAAGCTGTGCGAGATTCATTTCAAGCTCAAGCGCCGCTACCTGGACGACAGCTTCCGCAACGTGCTGCTCCCGCTTCCCGACACGCAGGCGGTCGAGCTCTACGAGGAAGTGCTCGAGCGGATCGATTCCAATTACGTGGACAGCGTCTCGTTCGAGCCGATGGTTCGCCGAGGGCTGGACAACCTGGAGGTCGCGCTCCGCGATCCAGTCTTCCTCAAGGCCAACGCGCCCTCCGCGGAGGCCGCCCGGGTGACGGCGCTGCGGGAGACGCTGCGGCGATACAGGATGAGCCTGAACATCGCCGATCGGGCCGCCGCGGTCCAGATGGCCCTGACCTCTGCCGACCTGGCAAGGCGCTCGCTGGGGATGAGGGCGACGCCGATCCTGCTCGAGTTCACCTGCGGCGCCTGCGATGTGCTCGACGATTTCACCAGCTACCTCACGCCGGACAAGCTCGAGGACCTGTATGCGATGATCGATGGCAACTTCGTCGGCCTCGGGATCGAGTTGAAGCATGACGAGGAGGGACTTCGGCTCGTTGGTGTGATCCGGGGCGGACCGGCGTGGGAGGCGGGACTCCAGCCGGGGGAGATCATTGTCCAGGTGAACCGGGCGCCGCTGAAGGGCATGGGACTCGACGAGGCCGCCAACCGGCTCCAGGGCACCGAGGGAAGCACGGTGGAGCTGGCCGTGCGGCGGAAGTCCGGCGAGGTCCAGTCGCTCCGTCTGGTCCGGCGCCACGTCGAGGTGCAGAGCGTCACCCGGGTGAAGATTGTCGAAAAGGTTGCCGCAATCGGCTACCTGCGGCTATCCGGATTCCAGAAGTCGTCGACCGAGGAGCTCGACGCCGCGATCGAGGCACTGACGCGACAGGGGATGCGCATCCTCGTGATCGACCTGCGCGGCAATCCGGGCGGCCTGCTGAACGTGGCGGTGGACATGGCCAGCCGGTTCGTGGATTCGGGGGTGATCGTCTCCACCCGCGGCCGGGCCCAGGGGCAGACGCAGATGCTCCACGCCGACGGGCGAGCCCGGTGGCGGATGCCGCTGTTCGTCCTGGTCGACCACGATAGCGCCAGCGCCAGCGAGATTCTCGCCGGTGCGCTCCAGGATCACCGGCGGGCCACGATCGTCGGTGCTCGGACCTACGGCAAGGGCTCGGTGCAGAGTATCTTCTCGCTCCGCTCGGCACCGGCCGGACTGAAGCTGACGACGGCCAAGTTTTACTCGCCCCACAATCGGCCCTACAGCGAGCAGGGGGTCCAGCCCGACGTGCCAATCGTCACGCGGTCGGCCGCGAAGCCCCAGGACGACAGCGCCCTGCTCCGCGAGGAGGCCAATTACGGCGATCCGGCACACGACCCGGTCCTCGCCACCGCGATTCGCATCGCCAGGGAACGCAGCCCGGCCTCGCGTTGATGGCGGTGACTGCCCGCGACTCGGCCACGGCCGCCATCCTGTTTCGGCGCCAGCGGGTCGTGATATTACGCCGGCAGAAAAGTAGGTCAGGCTCTCAGCCTGACACGCCTTCATTGTCAGGCTGAGAGCCCTGACCTACTTGAGGATCTTCCTTGCCGGGGTGATAGGATGGCGCGCAGGATCGTTGCAAATCGAGAGGAACGACGGATCGTCGCCGTCGCCGTTGGTCAGACGTGAATCCTCGGCGCCACGGGCCGGTGGATTGCGATTTGGGGCGAATCGATGAGTGAGACTGCCGGCCGCGCCGCCATGCGGATCGACCCCGAGACCGCCTGGACGGTCGTCACCGACTCGCCGCTCAAGGGACTGGCGCTGGCCCGCGAAGCGGGCACAATCCTTGTCTGGGATGAGGGGAACCAGCTCTACCTCTTCGACATCCAGGGGGAATCCCTGTCGTGCTCGCGCGTGCCGAGCCGGATCGTCTCGGGCGCGATCAGCGACGACGGTAGTCTCATCGCGCTTCTTGTCGAGGCCGAGGGTGGGGAGTTACTTCTGCTCGATGCGGATTTCTCGGTCGCGCATCAGAAGCCGGCGCCATCGGATGCCGCTTTCGTGACGATCGACCCGCACGGGCGATATGTCGCCGTCGGCACGCGGCACGGCCTGCTCCATCTGATCAATCGCTACGGCCGACCCGCCGGCCGGGTCGAGACGATCGAGACGATCGCGCATTTCTGCTTCATTCCCGACCGGCCGATGGCAATCGGCGCGGCCTCGATGGGGATGATGCTCGGCCTTGCGATCGACCCGCCGCGCGGCAGCGGTCCGCTCGAGATCGAGATCCTCTGGCAGGAGCGGATGATGTCCACGGTGGGGCGGCTGACGCTCAACGGGGACGGCAGCATGGTGCTGGCCAGTTGCTATACCCTGGGCATCCAGCGCTTCGATCTGAAGGGACGCAACGAGGGCGCGTATCACCTCGGCGGCACGGTCTCGCACGCAGTGCCCGACTTCCCCGGCCGCACGATCGCCGCGGCGACGCTCGAGGGCGAGCTGGCGATCATGAACTCGGCCGGCAACGTCCGGTGGCGGACGACGCTCCCACGCCCGGCGATCGGCCTGGAAATCGACCCGCTCGGCCGGTACGTGATCTACGGGCACAGCACCGGCGAGGTCGTCCGGCTCGACCTGTTCGCGGGCCTGTCGCCGCAAGGGGCCGGCCGGCGCGTCCGCCGCGTGGCGTCCGCCTCGGTCGGAAGCGGCGCGCGGGCCGCGACCGGCGCCATCCGCTCGCCCAACTGGATCGTGCCGGCGGTCGACTCCGACCAGCAGGCCGAGGCGGGCGTGCTGGCGGTGGTCGAGGACCCCCCGCTGATCGCGCTTTTTACCAGCCCGCAGCGGTTGCACCTGTTCGGCACGACCGGTGACCGGCGCGGCCCGCCCACCGAGCTGGCCGGAATCGGCCGCGGGCTTCGCACCACGCCCGGCTGGCTGGCGGCCGCGACCGATCGCCAGGTCCTCCTCTGCGATTTGAGGCGCAACAGCTTCAAACGGCTGGAGGCAAGCTTCCACGAGCTGACCCACCTGGCGATCCGGCCGGACGACTTCGGGCTCGTCCTCGTGCAGGAGCGGGATCGGATCGGCCGGCTCAACACGAGCAGCCGGTGGGTGTGGAAGCAGGAGCTGACCTCGCCGGTCGAGGAGCTGGCCATCGGTCCCTACGGCTTCGTGGCCGCGACCACCACCGGCGGCACGATGCTCATCTTTGACCCGGCCGGAGAGTACAACACCGGACTGACGTTCGACCCGACCGATCCGCCGCTCCTGGTCGAGGCACCCGTCGATTCACCCCCGCACGTCGCCTGGATCACGCTGACCCGGCGCGCCCAACTCCTTCGCGGCCACGACCTCCGCGGTCAGGTGGTCTGGGAGCACCCAATTCCCTGGGAGGGCTGGGCACTCCACCGCTTGAATCGCGCGGTTGTGGCGGCGGCCGCAGACGGTCAGGCGATCGCCTGCGATGGCTCGGGCGAGCGCAGGTTTTCCTCGACCTCGTCGGGCGAGGTCAACGATCCGTTCTTCGTCGGCCGCGACGGCTCGCCCCTGCGGTTGACACGCAAGGGCATGCACCTCATCTGCTCCTCGCTGGACGGGAGGGTCCGCTGGCGCGCCTTCATGGACGAGGCTCCCGGACCGCTCGCCTGCGGACCACCGGGCATCGCGCTGATGCTCGGCCGCTCGCTCGCCTGGTTCCACGACGATTCCGCTCCGGACTGAACCAGCAACCTTCGTGCAGAATGGTCAGGTCGTGCAGAATGGTCAGGTCTGTACCGGAGCCCACCCGCTCTGTTGACTTCAGGCATCAATCCGCTGGCCGCCTTGAAGGAAACCTGCCCGCCGGGTAGATTGGAGACTACAATACGGTAGCAGTGACCCCGTTGAACTCATCCATCAGCCGCGTTTCTCCGCGAGTCTCAATCGGCATGTGACTTGCTCACCAACCCGTCAAGCTGAGTACGTGAAGGCGTGGACTCGACGCGCCTCGGGGGATTCCAGGGCAGGATCGCGAACGACCAAGGGAGTGGACGCTCGACTCGGCTTGGAGGTTTCGATGGTAAAGTGGAACACCCCGTCCTCCGTCGGCCTGATGTCCGGAACCCGACTGAGTTTGCACCAATGTGGTGAGGAAGAAGCTCAGCGATTCAAGTGGATTGAGAGCGAGAAGGCCGGTCGCGACCTGGGAGAGACGGCGATCCGATCGTGGATCGGCCAGCACTGGAATGGGTTCCTCCGCCACCGTTGGTTGGAGCACCTGCAGGGTAAAACCTTCTGGATCGAGCTGGATCAGCGGGACTTCGGTTTACTCCAGCGTGCCTTTTGCGCCTCCAGGCTGATCGACCCCATCCTCGAGCTCGTCAAGCAGGGCCACGAGAATCTCGATATTATCCTCTGGGCGCTCGATCGGGGCCTGCCGATGAGTGAGGTCCGCGAGATTCTCGAGGCGCTCGACGTGAACAGCCGGCGGATTGAGTGCCGGTTCGATCCCCGTCGCCGTCGCGCGTGCCGCTAGAGCACCGAACGTTTGCGTGGATCACAGATCGGGCATCGTGCCCCCCAACAGGTTCGGTTCGGTTCGGTTCGGTTCGGTCCGATCCGGGCCCGCGGGGTCGGGCGACAGAGCCCTCTTGCACAGGACCGGTTCCGGACAGGACAGCGGGCCGATTCTCGATTGGCGGGCCAGGCCGGTAGGCCAGGTCCTCTTGCCCGTAAGCCATCCAACCGTCCGGCGCTCTCACCAGGACGGGTACGGCCGGCCGGGCCGGACGGTCAGCCGTCCACCGACATTCTCTCGAAGAGGCGAACGAGCGTCCGGACGAAGCAGCCGGTGCCGCCGGCATCACGCGTCGGGCTGTCGCTGTCGGACCAGCTCGGGCCGGCGATGTCGAGGTGGATCCAGGGCGTGGTGCCCACGAACTGTTGGAGGAACTTGGCCGCCGTGACGGCGCCTCCCCACTTTCCGCCGACGTTCTTCATGTCGGCGACGTTGCTCTTGAGGGCTTCCTTGAAGTCGTCGTCCAGCGGCAGGCGCCAGGCGCGCTCGCCGGTCTGGCGGCTGGTGTCGAGGAACTCGTCGGCGAAGGCGTCGTCGTTGCTGAAGAGGCCGGCGATGCGCGTTCCCAGGGCGACCATGCAGGCGCCGGTGAGGGTCGCCAGGTCGATCAGTCGGTCGGGTCGGTTCTCGACGGCGAAGCTGAGGGCGTCGGCGAGGATCAGGCGTCCCTCGGCGTCGGTGTTGAGCACCTCGACCGTCTTGCCATTGCGGTGCGTGAGCACGTCCCCCAGCTTCATCGCGCGGCCGCCGGTCATGTTCTCGGTCAAGGCCAGATAGGCGACGAGGTTGACGGGTAGATCGAGCCGGGCGGCGGCCTGCATGGCGGCGGCCACGACGGCCGCGCCGGTCATGTCGGACTTCATGTCCTCCA
>JAKAUH010000266.1 GCA_021818605.1 Planctomycetota bacterium | reverse complement strand
CCGCTCCGTTGAAGCCGGGCCCTGTGACGGTGAGCAGATAGCCGCCCTCAACAGTGTGCCCCTGCCCGTCATCGATCGTCGCCGAGATCCGGTACTGGCCGGGCTCGGCGGTCGAGATTGTCCGGCTCGCGCGGCCGTCGGCGTCGAGCACGACATCCCAGCTCCCGACGGGCGTCTCGGCCGGCCGGCCCTGGGCGTCGTGGGCGACCTTCAAAAGCCTGACCGTCCCCTTGCCGACGACCGGCTTTTGATCCAGAGTCATCGCCCGCAGGCCGGCCTCGATCGCGTCGCCCGCGCGGTAGTGTCCGCGGTCGACCCAGGTATAAACGGCGAACGGTCGGCGCGCGACCAGCACCCGGCCGGTGCCGACGATCGTCCGGCGCGATTCATCCGTGACCTCGGCCGTGATCTCGTAGCGCTGGTCGTCGTTCGGATGCGCGACCTTCGCCGTTGATGTGTCAATCTCGACGGGGAACGTGCCATCCGGGCGGATCGGGGCCTCACCCTGCGCGACGATCTCGGGCTGCCCAGGCGGGAACCCCATGAACCAATCCTCGGTCGGTCCCGCGACGCCCCAGCTCGACCAGCCGGGATACCAGCTCGAATCGGGAGCGAACCACCAGTAGCCCGGGCCGAAGAGCCAGTCCCAGGGATCCGCGGGATACCAGCGTGCGTCGGCCTTTCTGCGCGTGACCTTGTACCTCACCTTCGCCTTCACCACCGGGCCGCCGAAGTAGTAGCTGGCCCTGATGGTGGCCGCGACCTTCTCGCCCAGCATCACTGGCGTTCTGGGAGCCTCGACAGCTACCTCGAACTCGGGCTTTTTGTACTCCTCGACGCGGAAGCTGCCGCCGCCGAGCCTGGGAATTATCACCTGATAGACGCCGAGCGTCGCGTCGGAGGGGAGCTCGAACGAGCCGTCAAATCCGCCGAGGGCATCGGCGTGGAACTGACCTGTGAAGGATTTTTGACCCTTTGGGTCGTGGATCTCGACGGTGAATGGCTTGCCTCCAAACTCGGAGGCATCCGGCTGGTCATACCGCGCCCGGGCGACCCACAGTTTGAACCGGACGGTCGCGCCGGGGCGATAGACCGGCCGGTCAGTGATCGCGTGGACCTTGACCTCGTCGTATCTGTCGGCCTGCATGCCGGGTAACCAGTACCATGGGAAGCCCATGTGGGCCCGTCGGCCCTCTGGGGTCGATGCGGTCACGAGCCAACTGAACATGCCCTGGTCGCTGGTCAGCTTCTCGGTCGTTAACTCGGCCTGCCCGTCGTCATCGGCGCGGGCGGAGAGCTCGCGGGTCTCGGCGTGCGGGCCGGCGCCGCCCATCGGGTCGCGACGCCAGCCGAACAGCCGGACATCGGCCCCCGGCACCGGGCGGCCGGTCAGGGCGTCGGCGACGAAGTAATACGCCTTGCCGGCCAGGTCCTTCCTGACGATCACGGTATCGTCGAGCCAGACGACGATCCGGCTGGTGTTGCCCCCTTCCATCTTCGTCGTGACCAGGTACGCGCCGGGCTTCTCGAGCGGCGTGGTCACCGAGATCCGCCGGTCGAAATGCCCGGCGGGTGGGTCGAGGTCGAGGTCCCAGCTCGCGACGAGCGGCCCGAGGTACTCCATCTGGCCCATCATCACCACGCGGGCGCCGATGTTGTCGACATCGAGAATCTGATGATTGACGTACGGTGGATGCCCTGCGAGAAAGTCCGTCACCTTCTTGAGCAGCCGGTCCTCGTCGAGCGCGAACGCCTCGAAGTGGACGCGGCGGCCGTTGCGGTAGCGGAAGTCGAGCATCGCGCCCCGGCCGGCGGGCTGGGGCCGAGTCATCTGGAACTCGCCCCACGCGCCGAGGATCTGGTCGATGTGCTGAGCCTTCTCGCTGTCCCTTTCGCCGTGGAGTAAGCGGCTCTGCTCGAGGTACTTCGCGGCTCGGTCGAACTGGCGGCGGTTCTCGAAGATCGACGCCAGCGCCGTCAGGGCCTCCTCGCGATGGCCGGTCGCCGGCTCGTCGACGACCTGCTGATACACCTTGATCGGGTTGAACTCATCGGGCAGCCGGAACCGTCGGATCCCCGTGGCCAGCCGGGCGATCGTCTCGTCGTCGGCGAGGGTCTGGAGCGCAAAAGGTCCGGCGGCGTCGGTCGGGCCGTCGGTCGGACCGGCCAGCCCGGCTCCGGCGATCGTCTCGGTGCCGAACTCCGCGTGCAGGAACGAGGCGAGGTCGATACGCGTCGCGTTGAGCATGGACGGGTCGAGCCGCACCGCCTGCGCCAGAGCCCAGCGCCAGCGCTCGCCGTCACTGGCGGCCCGATCGAAGCTCTCGGGGACATGGTAGTAGAGGGGCGTGCCATCGGCCGACACGGGGGCGCCGGCGCTGTCGGTGTCAGTGAACTCGTAACCATACGGGTTGTCATCGTGGTCGGGCAGGCGATCGAGCGGCGTGAGCTCCTGGAGCCGCCACGACGCTCGCTCGGCGCGCAGGCTCATCACGACCCGGGACAGATCCACCATGTACCGGGCGGCCGCAGGATGGTCGGGATCGGCCAGGGCGCGGTCAAGCCCCTGCACCAGGAGCTGCAAGGCCCGGGCGCGGTCGCGCTCGTGCGAACCGACGTGCCGGCCGACCCGGGACACAGCGCGGTGGAACCGGCCAGCGATCAGAACGCCCTGGTGGGCAGGTCCGTTGAAGTAGCTGACGGCCGCCGCGTCCAGCAGCCGCCAGCTCCCCGCGTGCACGGCGATGACCGCCTCGCGAAAGTCGTCCGCTTCGTCGGCCCGGCCGAGTTTCGCCAGGCAGTCGACTCCGAGCGTCAGGTCATCGCCGACCCGCTTCGGATCGTCCTTCGGATCCAGCGCCAACCGGCGGTAGATGGCAAACGCGTCCTTGTAGTTGCCCACTGAACGCTGCTTCTCGGCCTGCTCACGCAGAGTCGGACCCGGCTCATGGCCCCGCCAGCGCCTGGCCCAGGTAACGCCAAGCACAAGCATCGAGAGAACACCGATCACGCCAAACACGACCAGAATCTTGATCTTCATGGCGGCCTCGCACGATGAGTGCCCCGAGACCAGGGCACGGGGAGATGACAGGCAGACGACGGGCGATATCAGGTTAACGGGCAACCCCCAGCGCTCCTTAGACGCCCGGACCCATTCGTCCATTCACGGCGGCCGCCAGAATCCGGCGCCCAGGCGTCGTCGAGCCGGCTCGAGGACTGGCGCTCGCTCGCCTTTCGAGCCAGCACGCCGCAGAAAACATCCACCCAGGCACCCAAATTACACAGAAACAATGTCGACTGGGTTCGGTCGGAGGCTTTCCCAGTTCTCCCAGCACTCCGGCCCTCGACCAATTGCGAAGAACGCGTGAAGATTGGGTTCATTTTGCCCCGGCTCGCGCCCGGGCGGCCCACAACATGGACAGGCGAACACAAAAAATTGGGTTCGTTTTGCCGCTTTCCACCTTCGGCGCCGAAGGTCAGTCGTTCGGCGCCGAAAGTTCGGCGCTTCGGCGCCGAAACGCTCCACGAAGGATTGATGAAGATTGGGTTCGTTCTGCCTCGGTGCGCGCCCTCGGCGCCCCGACGCCGTCCAAAGCATCCACCCACATATTCAGCCGCAACCCCACCGAATCCACATCCACGACACACAGCACAAAGACACCCAATCTCACACTCTTGCCGGCATACCGCCAGCTTTTCGTCCCACCGTAACATTCACCCACACCCGATTCCACTCGCGCCTCCTCTCCGTGACTCCAGTGCCTCTCTACCCAGATAATCAACAAAACGAGGGCGGTTTTTGCGCAAATCCTGGCTTATGGGCCATTTTCCTTGTTAGGCAAACAGGCCCTCTCTGGCTGGTCGAAGTCTGGCGAGCGGCCGCCGTCTTCCGATCGGCTTCCTGAGTTCAGCCGGGGGGGCTGCGGAGCCCGCGCAGCCGGACCGGCCGATGGCGACGGGCTCGGACTCGTCGCAGGGCCGGCGGTCGCGGCCGGGCGTGACCGGGCGATGTCCTCGGCGATCTCGCACCATCGCTGAAAGTGATAGAACTCGTCCATCCGCCAGCCAGCCCCCGAGAAGTGCCAGCCCGGTCCGGCCGCCAGCAGGGACCGGAGCCTGGGGTTGAGGCCGCCAGGCGGTTTGGCCTCGCCCAGGAAGACCAGCATGGACGCCAGGTCCACCCGCGCGAGGTGGTGTCTGACCGGGTCGTTGCCGCACCAGTGGTGAATCTTGACCAGCCCGTACACTCGCCCATCGGGAGCGACCTCGACGCCGTGCGGGATGGCCTGCGTCAGTGCGAGGGAAGTCGCGGGAAGCGGGCCGATGCCGGGCAGCGGGATGACCGTTTTTCCCGTGATCAGCCCCTCGGCTGTCCAGCCCTGGACGGCGATCGGGTCGTTCAGTCGCTCGACGATGCCCGTGGCGCGGAGATAGAGAACCAGCAGCCCCCAGAAGACGAGCACCACCATCAACCCTCGGACGGTGGGGGCGAGGAATGGATGGCGGCTCACTGGAAGCGCCCCGCCGGCTTCGCCCTGGAACGGCGGGGGCAGCGTTCCCTCTCGCGTGAGCTGGGACATCCCCAGTGCCGGACTCGACGGCGATACGCCGGCCTCAAGGTAGCTCCCGCGGCTTTGCGCCGCCACTCGTCCGACGATTGAGCCGACGAGCGACGCGAGGATGCTGCCAACGACCAGAAACGGGAGGAACATGCCGATGGGAGTCAGTATCAGGACGAAGCTGACAGGGATCGCGATGTACGCGAACGCGGGGTAACGGACCGAGTAGAGGCCGACCCCGGTGCAGATGGTCGCCATGACGATGCCAGTTCCCAGGTAGGGCCCGCCCGCCACGACCGCGCAGATCCACGCGATGACCGCGATCACCTTCATCCAGCGGCGAATCGTCATTGGAGCTGCTCCTGGCCGTCGCTGATCGATCTCCCATCAGCCTACCGCACGACGGTTTTACTCGCATCTGAATACCCGGAAGACAGCCGGCGGGTGCTGGCATCCCGCCCGACGCGCCCTTAGAATCCCCGTCTGCATGCCGAGCGGCCGGCCGGGGCCGGTCTCTTCCATCCCGCGGATCGAGCCGGCTCGACCGACCGACCGATCAAACCAGCCAGCCAACAGGGGCATTGCCATGAGACGGCGCATCGCACGGGTGCTTCCGCTGTTCGTCCTGTTCCTCGCCGCGACCGGGGCGGCCGCGGCGGCGGACGACAAACTGACGATCAAGTCGCTGGAGTCGCGGCTGGCCGCGCATCCGGCGGGTGACGATGCGAAGGCGCTGGCCGACCAGGTCCGCGAGTGGTTCGGCAAGGACCGCTCGGGCCGGCCGAGTCTCGCCAGCGGGGCGAATCCGAAGGTCGAGGGGCTCGACACTGCCTGGGCCATCGAGGCGCCCGGGGCGAAATCGGCCGCGGTCGTCACGGGTGACGGCAAGACGATCCCGCTGGTCCAGATCGGCGATACCTCGGTCTTCGCCGGGACGCTCGCGGTGGCCGACGGCGCGGGGTTCCGGTGGACCTACGTGGTCGATGGCAAGACCAATCGCCGGTCGGGGCAGGTCGAGGCGTACGTCGAGCGGCTGGTCGAGCTGGGGCGCAGCGACCTCGCCGACGCGGTTCGCCGAGCGGTCGTCGAGCGCGGCGGAGTGCTGCCGTCCAGCACGCTCGTGGCCGTCCGGA
>JAKAUH010000038.1 GCA_021818605.1 Planctomycetota bacterium | reverse complement strand
AGAAATCCGCCACCGCCGAGCCGTGGCCGGAGACGTCGGCGACCACGATCCGCGTGATGACTCCGCCCCCGCAGAGCGTGACAAAATGGACGTCGCCCCCCTGCTCCGCCCCCTCGAACGGCCGACTGAAGACCCACAGGTCGAGCCCCGGCGTCTGCACCGCCGACTCCGCCGGCTCGTTCCCGCCCCAGATCTCCATGCACTGGAGCGTCTGTACCTCGGCAGCCGGTTCGACGGACATCGGGAGTCTCCGGAATCGTTGAGTGTCGGCCGCGTAACGATCGCCTACCGGATGAACCGTCCAGTCCCCTGGCGAATCCGCAGCACGCCGTGCGCGTCGGGCGACGGACGGGTCCAGCGCTCGGTGGACCCAAATGGCCAGTCGACCTCGACGTCCGCCGGTCGCTTCGCTGCGCCCAGGCCGAACCAGGCCCGCGGCTGGCTCGTCGAGAGATAACTCCCTCCGGCGGCAAGCGACCCGGCGATGATCCGGTCGCGGGTCATGACCCGGATGGTCGCCCCCAGAACAATCCGGCCGGCGCGATCGACCGGCTCGACACCGAGATGATGACCGCCGCTGGATTCGTTTCGCAAGAGCGCGGCCGGGGCATCCAGCGCGCAGGCGACGATATCCGGCCGGCCATCGCCATTCAGGTCCGCGGCCGCGAGGCCCCGGCCGAGGCACGCTTTTTGGAACCACGGGCCGGCCGTCCTCGAAGCGTCCTCGAGCGGAATGCGACGGTTTTGCAGGAGCATTGGCCGCATGGCGAAGGGCACGCCGAGCCGTTCGCGGTCGAGAACGTGTCCATTGGTCTGCAACAGGTCGGCGCGGCCGTCGCCGTCGAGGTCGATGATCAGCAGCCCGAAGCCGGTGACTCCGTGCGTCGCCGCGCGCAGGCCCAGCCAGCTCGACGCGTCCTGATAGAGGCCCCGCGGCAGGCTCTGGGCGCGAAAGGCGACGGTCGTCCGATCCTGAAGGTTGGCGACCGTCAGGTCGAGCAAACCGTCGCCGTCGAGATCGCCGTGCGCGACGCCCATGCCCGAGAGAACCTCGCCGTTGCCGTCGCGCGCGACGCCCGTTTCCTCGCCGACCTCCTCGAACCGGAGCCCGCCGCGATTGGCGAACAGCCAGCACGCGGACGAGTCGTTGGCGACGTAGATATCCGGTCGGTTGTCGCCGGTCATCTCGCCGATCACAACGCCGAGCCCCCGCCCCTCGGGCAGGTCGATGCCGGCCTCGATCGACGCATCGGTGAACGTGCCATCGGCGTTATTCCGATAGAGCCGATCGGGCTGCGCGGGGAAGTCCTCGGGGCCGCAGTAATCCCGCTTGCCGTCCGGCGCCGCGCAGAAAGGAGCGGTCGCCGGGTCATAATCAACATAGTTCGCGACATACAGGTCGAGGTCGCCGTCGCCGTCGAGATCGGCGAAGGCCGCCGCGGTGCTCCAGGCGTCGGAGGAAACTCCCGCGCGCCTCGTGGCGTCCTCGAACTTCCCTCCGCCGAGGTTCCGGTAGAGCCGCTGATCGCGCCAGCCAGTGACGAACAGATCGAGCCGGCCGTCGCCGTCGTAGTCGCCGACCGCGGTCCCCATGGCGTAGCTCGGTCCGGGTGCCCCGGCGCGATCGGTGACGTCCTCGAACCGCCAGCCCCCCTGGTTGCGATAGAGCCGGCAGGTCGGATCCGGCCGGCCCGCCGGTTCGCCGATCGGGCCGCCGTTGCCGAGGTAAATATCCGGCAGGCCGTCGCCATCGAAGTCGATGATCCCGACCCCGCCGCCCATGATTTCGACCAGGTCATGCTTTCCCCGCGCACCGGTCTCAAATCGGAACGAAACGCCGGCCGCGGGTGCGACATCCTGCAACCGGATCGGTCCTGGACCGGCCGTGGACGCCTTCGCATCGTCGCCGGCATATCCGACGGTCGTCGCGAGCATGCCGCACATGGCCATCGCAATCGCAATCGCGATTGCCGTGATCGGGGCTGTTGCCGTCCAACCGGTCCGTCTCGGATTCCTTTCAAGCATCACCGATCGCATCGCAATCTCCCGGCTGTCCGATCTCCCGTCCTGGCCCGGCCTGACCAGGGCACCATCCTTCGATGTCGATTCTTACGAGAACTCGCGCCGGCGTCCACACGCTGGGTAGATGCGTCGCGCGGCTGGAGAGCCCGGGACGAGGATGGCCGATTCGAGCGATCGTCATCAAATCCTCATTGGACTCAGGGCGTCCGGCCGGTCAGGATGGTACGGGTTCGATCGGCTCATCACGATCCGTTTTCGCCGCTGGTGGAGGCTGCGTCATGGCTGCGCGACGCTCGGGACTGGTCCGTGGTCTGGGGCTGGGGATGATGCTGGCCGCGCTGGGCGCGGTTCCGGCGATCGTGGATGCCCAGGAGGCGCCTCGATTCGCGGGGCCGACCGAGCGCGGATTCCTGCTGCCCAACGGCTGGAAACTCGAGCCGGCCGGCGAGCAGGTGATCCTGGCCGACCTGCCGCTGAACCTCCTGCCGCTCGAGGACAATCGCCGGGTGCTGGTCGCCACCGACGGATACAACAAGCACGAGCTGACGCTGATCGACCTGGCCGAGAAAAAGGTCCTGGCGCGGCAGGACGTCCGGCAGAGCTGGTTCGGCCTGGCGAGGGATCATGAGAACGGCCGGGTCTGGTGGTCCGGCGGCGGCGGGGACGTGTTGCACGCGTTCACGCTGGAGGGCGACAAACTGGCTCGCACGGGCCCCGCCGAGCCGCCTCCAGCGCCCAGGGCAAAGCGCACCGCCGCACCACCCCGCCATTTCCGCGCCGGGATCGCGCTGGACGTCCGCCGTCGCGTGCTCTACTCGCTGGATCTGGACGGCGGCACGATCTCCGTGCTTGACCCCGAGACCCTCAAGGCCGTTCGCTCGGCGCCCGCGGGTGTCAGGCCGTACGACGTGGCCGTTGCCCGGAGCGGTGAGCAGCTCTTCGTCTCGGACTGGGCCAGTCGCGAGGTCCGCGTGCTCGAGCCAACCGAGCTGCGAACCGTCGCGCGGATCGCCGTCGGCGAGCACCCGAACCAGATCGCCGTGCATCCGTCCGACCACCGGATCTTCGTCGCGTGCGCGTCGAGCAACTGCGTGTCGGTGATCGACACCCGCCGCGGGATCGTCACCGAGACCATCCACACCGCGCTCTTCCCCCGGGCGCCCGAGGGAAGCACGCCCGACGCGCTGGCGGTCGCCCCGGACGGCAAGACCCTGTACGTGGCCAACGCCGACAATAACTGCGTCGTCGCGATCGACATCGCCGCGCCCGGCCGCAGCCAGGTCAAGGGGTTCATCCCGACGGGGTGGTATCCCACGGCGGTGGCTGTCACGCCCGACGGCAAGAACCTGCTGGTCGGCGTCGGCAAGGGGAACATCACGAAGGCCAACCCGATCGATCCCGAGAAGGCCAGGGCCGCCACGCGGCCGGGCGAGACCTACCGCGGTCGGCTTTATCCCTACATCGGCACCACGCTCTCGGGGGCCCTGTCGATCGTCCCGGTGCCCGATGACAAAACCCTCGCCCGCTACACCGAGACCGTCTATCGCAACTGCCCGTATTCGGACAGGCTGCTCACCGACGCGCCTTACCCGGAGAAAACCGCGATCCCGACGAAGGTCGGCGAGCCCTCGCCGATCCAGCACGTCCTGTACATCATCAAGGAGAACCGGACCTACGACCAGGTGTTCGGCGACCTTCCGCGCGGGAATGGCGACCCGGCGCTCGTGATGTTCGGCCGCGACGTGTCGCCGAACCATCACAAGCTCGCCGAGGAGTTCGTGATTCTCGACAACCTCTATTGCAACGGGCACGTCTCGGCCGACGGTCATCCCTGGTCGACGATGGCGTACAACACTGACTACATCGCCCGCAACTGGGCCCTGACCTACTCGAGCCGCGCGGGAATCCACGACGACGACGAGGGCGAGCTGTCGAATGCCCCGTCGGGCTACCTGTGGGATGCCTGCGCGCGGGCCGGGCTGAGCTATCGCAGCTACGGCGAATACGGTCGACGGGTCAGCCAGCCCGATGGGTCGCTGCGGATCGAGGGCGCGGTGCCGGGCCTCGTCGGCCACATCTGCCCCGACTACGGCGTGCCGCCAACCCGAGGCGCCCATGTCCGCGACACGGATCGGGCCGAGACGTTCCTGAAGGAGTTCCGCGAGTTCGAGGAAAAGGGCACGCTGCCGCGATTCATGGTGATGAGCCTGGGCGAGGACCACACCAGCGGGACGCGCCCCGGCTCCTTCACGCCCCGCGCCTGCGTGGCCAGCAACGACCTGGCGCTCGGGCGGATCGTCGAGGCCGTGACGCACAGCAAGTCCTGGCCGCGCATGGCGATCTTCGTCATCGAGGACGACGCGCAGAATGGCCCGGACCACGTCGACGCGCACCGGACCGTCGGCCTGGTCATCAGCCCTTATACCCGTCGCAAGCACCTGGACAGCTCGCAGTACAGCACGGTCAGCATGATCCGGACGATGGAGCTGATCCTGGGGCTCTCGCCGCTCTCGCAGTACGACGCCGCCGCGCGGCCGATGTTCGCCTCGTTCACCGACCGGGCCGAGCTGTCGCCCTATGCCGCCGAACCCGCGCGGATCGACCTGAACGAGGTCAACGCCCCCACCGCCTACGGCGCCGAGCGCTCCATGAAGATGGATTTCGACGAGTATGACCGCGTCGACGACTTCGAGCTCAACGAAATCCTCTGGCGGTCGATCAAGGGCAAGGACGCGCCGATCCCGCCGGCCGTGCGCCGGGCGATCGCGTACCGGGCAAGGTGAGCGGCCTCGCCAACCTCACGTCAGAAGACCTCGCGACCAATGCGGCTAATGCGCCGCGGGATCGCGAGGCTGAGGCCGGTCCTTCCCGAGTCGACTGCCGACGCCATTCCGAGTTGCGGGCTTGCGTTGGAAGTGTTTTCGCAGCGCGTCCCAGCAATCCAGTGAGACGAAGTAGGTCTCGTGGGCGGCGTACTGCCCTGATGCCGGCTCTCCGATGGGTTCGAAGACGGCCATATGGCCTGTCGGATTGTCCGACGGCGTATCCTTGAAGAACGACGAAACGAAACGCACGTGCTCGCCGAGGCGGAAGTCTCTTCGCGGGCCAGTGAGTGGACGATTCTCGGGATCACGGGGCCTGGCCGAAAACGCGAGGATGCAGACCATCTCACCGCCGGGCTCGGTTTCGGTGGTCGCGCTCATGGATCGCCTCGCGGTCTCAGAAATTGTCCGGGCCGTGCTGGACCTCGCCATCCGGCCGGACCTTGGTGTGGCTACCATCGGGATGCTGGACATCCCAGTGGAAATCGTTCGGATCGGGCGTGATATGCGGCTTCCATTCGTTGTCCGCCGCATCGAGATAGCCGCCTTCCTCGCCGCGCGGAGGATTGCGTAGCCAATCCCGCCGCGGCGGCACATAAGGGTGACTACCGCCCCGAGGAAGCTTATCCCATGGATGTTTGATTGGCCAGGTCAGCCGTTCCCGTCCCTCGTCCGGCCGCCTTCTGGCCATCTTTCTGGGCCTCCTGCCCGGGTGACGTCTTCCCTGCGCCCATTAGATGCAGATCAGCGAACGATCGGTCAAGCGATTTTTTTCCAGGCTGGCAAACTTGCCTGAACCGGGCTGATCGCCGCCTGTTTTTCCGGCCGAGACCGAGCGATTCCCGGGAAAG
>JAKAUH010000606.1 GCA_021818605.1 Planctomycetota bacterium | reverse complement strand
GGCTCTGCGGACCGTAACCCAGATCGTCGATCCCGACGAAGAGACTGCCGAGGCGGCAGCAGGCGGATCCAGAGAGAGAGGCTCGGGGGGACGCGAGAGTTGAAGCTCGCATCGAGATGGTCGAACCAATCACCGAATCGGCCCCCGGGCAGGTCGGAAATCAGTGGCCGGGCGAGCCCGAACCTGCTGGTTCTCTGCCAACGCGCCTGGCTGGAGGATGACCATATCCCCCGGGTTGAGCCCCTTTCGCACGAGATAAGCCCCATCCACCAGGTTATCGTCCACCTTGAGCGGCGCGACGACGGCGTGACCATCGACCACCTTGTAACAGTGCGATCCCCATCTCGAATCGTCTTGAACGGCGAGCGAAGGGACCATGATCGCATCGGGTACGGTGTCCAGCCGGATCTCGACCTGGCCGAACATTCCCGCGCGGAGCTTGTGGTCGTCGTTCTTCAGGTCGATCTCGACGCGCATGGTGCGTTCGTTCGCGTCCATCGACTCGGCGATCCGGGAAACGACTCCCTTGAACTCGATGTCCGGGAACGCGTTGGACCTGAAGATCGCGGGGTCGCCGATGTCGACCAGCGGCACATCGCGGTCCGGGACACCGGTGACGATGCGAACGACCCGGGTGTCGACCACCGTGAATAACGGCTTCGAACCGGCTTCGTCCGCCGAGCGGACGAACTCGCCGACGTTGAAATCCCGGGCGGTGACGACCCCGTCGATCGGCGAGCGGATCTGGGCGGATTCGCCCATTAGTTTCGCCTTGTCGCGATCGATACCGGCAAGACGAAGGCCCTGCTCGCGTTCGTCAACGGCCGCCTGTGTGGCTGTCAGCCTGGATCGAGCCTCGTTCAAGCGTGACTTCGCGACCGACACCTCGAGATTGGCGGTATCCACTTCGAACCTGGCGGTCTCCCGGCGATCAGCCTCCTCGTCCAGCAGCCGTTGCTCGACGGATCCTGCCTTGACCAACTGCTCAAGGCGCGCAAATTGTTTCTCGCGAGAGTCCCGCCGGATGTCCGCGCCTCGCGATCTTGTCACTGCGGCCTGGAAGTTCGCCTGAGCTGTGGTCACAGCGGCTGCATCCACCTCGACCTTCGCCTGGGCGCTCCTGATCCGCGCCCGGGCCTGCTCGGCCAGGGCTTCCGCGCGGGCCTGCTCGATCTTGAGCTCCGGCGCATCGAGCTCGGCCAGGATCTGGCCGTTCTTGACCCGACTGCCGATATCGACCTCGACTTTCTTGAGCGTGCCCGACACGCGCGAGACCACGGTGACCATGCTGAACGGCTGGACGTTGCCGGCCTGTCGCGAGGAGCGGTGAAGCGTCCCTCTCTTGATGGTGAAGACGTCGACCTCCGGGACGGAATCGCCGGGAGTCGAGGCCGGAGGAGCCGTCGGTTTCTGAGCGACGGGCGCGGCCTTCCGCGGCGGCTCCTGCCGAGACTGGGCCGGCGTGGGCAGCGCCGAGACGACGACGAACGAGGCCGTGAGCAGGCCGACCGAGGCCGCCAGGACGAGGACCGTGGTCCGGATCTTGTGAATCAGCATGGCTCGAAGGACTCCCTGGACGAGGACAGCGACCGACGCGGCGACGCCGGCCGCCTGGAACGCCGCGACACGTATCGCGGCCTCGGCGGTGACCTTCACGAGGGAAGCCGGGATCGCCGCGCGGCCCGAGGACTCGAGCGCGGCGGCGATCACCGCCGGGGCCAGGCCCCGACGGATCAGCCGTCCGCGCAGGCGGTCCCGACCGCGCGATAGCCGGACCTTGACCGTGCCGACCGGGATCCGGAGCTGGCTGGCCGCCTCTTCGTGCGTCAGCCCTTCCAGGTAGCAGAGAACGATCGGTGCCCGGTAGCGATCGGGCAGGCGATCGACCTCTTCCTGGACCTCCGGCAACAACTCGGGCGGCTCGAGGGCCTGTCGCTCCTGGCCCGGATGGTCGAGCATGAGCGCACCCTTCCGTTCGCGTTCAAGCCGCCGCGCCCGGTCTCGCCTGGCCCGACGCGCCACCCGCCGGGCGACGCCAAACAGCCAGCTCGCCAGCGACGACCGGTCGCGGATCGACCGCGCCTGCCGCGCCAGGATCAGAAACGTCGCCTGGAACGCATCCTCGGCCGCGTGCAGGTCGTTCAGCTCGCCCCGGCAGACTCGCAGCACCATCGGACCGTGCCGGGTCACGAGCGCGGCAAACGCCGACTCGCCCCCGGCGCCCCGATCGGCCAGGAACCGAGCGAGCAGCTCGACGTCGGCCAGCCCGGCGGCCGTGCCCTGGTCGAAGAGCACCTGCATGTCGTCGAGGACCGCCCCAAAATCGCCGCTCGCCATCGACGGCCCCCTTCCGAATGTCACCGACACCAGGTAGTGGCCCCTGCCCGCTCCGAAAGTTTCGTTTTTTTTTGCGCGCATGCGGCAGCGGACGTTCTGACTCCGGCCGTCCTCGTCAGTGGGCGACATTCATTATGACCTGACAGACGCTCGTCCGAGCAAAGGCTGGGCCGCCGAACGCCCGTCCATCCGGCTCACGCCGTCGGGCGTTCCTCCTCGCCCGTCGGGATCGGCCGCCGCGGGTCGATCACCAGCCAGCAGGCCGAGCCGGCGATGTACAGGGCGCCGGCGATGTAGAGCGGCGTGGCCCAGTCCTCGGCGCCCTCTGGCAGGAAAAACGGCAGGATCAAGGGGCTCAGGAACGCGCCGACCTGGCCGGCCGAGTTCATCGCCCCGGTGACGAGTCCGGCGTCGTGGCCGGCGATATCGAGGCACGTGCCCCACGCGGCACCGAGCAGGAAGCTGTCGGCGGCGCCGGAGACTGCGATCAAAAGCGCCGCGGCCCAGGGGTTCTCGATCGCGGCTCCCGCGATCATGGTGATCCCCGCGATCAATAGTGACAGCCCGCCGATCACGCAGCGCCCCGCGCGCAGTCCCGCCATGCGGGCCAGTCGGTCCGTGGCCAGGCCGCCCGTTAGGTCGGCCGCCGCGCTCAGGATCAGCGGCAGTCCGGCGAGGATGCTCAGCGCTGGATCGTGGAATCCGCGGGCCTTCCCGAGGTAGGTCGGCAGCCAGGTGATGTTGAAGTAGAAGCCGTACGCCTGGGTGAAGTACATCAGGCAAAGGGCGACGACGTTGCGATCGGCCAGGATCCGGCCCAGCCGACGGGCGTCGAGGACATGCGGCTGCTCGGCCACGCGGCCGGATTCGATGTGTTTCCGCTCGGCCTCGTCGGGCTCGGGGTGGTCGTCCGGCTCGTCGCGGTACCAGCGATACCAGCTCCAGGCCCAGATGAACCCCACCAGGCCGAACAGCACACAGACCCACCGCCAACTCATCACCGACAACAGCGCCCCGACGAGCATCGGCGTCAGCCCGCCGCCCAGGTGGGCGCCGGCGAAGAAGATCCCCTGAGCCGTCCCGCGCTCGGCGGCCGGGAACCACCGCGAAATGACCTTTGACGCATTCGGGAACGCGCCCGCCTCGCCCATGCCGAACAGGAACCGCACGACGAGGATCGAGGCGAAGTTGAACGCCGCCGCGGTCGCCATCGTGAACGCCGACCACCAGATGACGATCCGCGTGATGACCCGCCGCGGGCCGATCCGGTCGCCCCAGGCACCGCTGGGGATCTCGAACAGCGCATACGCGATCGTGAACGCGCTGAAGACCAGGCCCATCTGCCTGGGGCTCAGATGGAGGTCCGCCGCGATATGGCCGCTCGCCCGCGAGATGCAGACCCGATCCAGGTAGGTCACCGCCGCGAGGGCGACCGTGAACGCCAGGACCTTGTACCGGACGCGGGTCATCGTCGACTTGCCGGGAACGATGGAGAATTCGTTGATCATCGCGGGTGTCGGTTCTGTCGGTTTGCGGCCCGCCGGACGCCACCGGCTGGCCGGCGGACCACGGGTGTCGTACCGTCGGGAGAGCACGGGCGACCGGCCAGTTGAGCGCATCGCGGCCGCCCACGCCAGAGGCGACATTCTGATCACCAACCGAGGAGGACAAGCCCATGGGCAAGCCGGATTTCACTCGCCGACCCACACGACGCGCGATCCTGGGCGGGTCGATCGCCGCTCTGGGCTGGTCCGCCCTCGAACGCGCCGAGGTCGAGGCGCAGGAGAAGGCAGGAAGCCAGCCACCGGTGCCGCCGCGTTCGCCGATCCGGATCACGCGGCTGGAGACCCTGATGGTCCAGCCTCGCTGGCTGTTCCTCAAGATCCACACCGATGCCGGCATCGTGGGCCTGGGAGAACCGATCGTCGAGGGCCGCGCCGAGACCGTCGCCACCGCGATCCGCGAGATCGAGCCCTATCTCAAGGGCAAGGACCCGCGCCGGGTCGTGCACCACTGGCAGGCGATCTATCGGCATGCCTTCTACAGAGGCGGTCCGATCCTGACGAGCGCCCTGAGCGGGATCGACATGGCGCTCTGGGACATCAAGGGCAAGGCGCTCGGCGTGCCTGTTTGCGAGCTGCTGGGCGGCCCGACGCGTGACCGTGTCCGGGTGTACGCTCACACCCGGACGCCCGAACAACTGCGGAAGGCCCGCGCCCGAGGCTTCATGGCGTTCAAGACCAACCCGGCGAAGCGCCGGCCGTCGCGCTATGTGGAGACGCCGGCCGAGATCCACTACGCCGCCGAGAAGTTCGCCGAGCTACGCCGGGCCGGCGGCGACGACGTCGATATCGCCATCGACTTCCACGGCGCCATCAGCCCGGCGACGGCGAAGGTTCTGATCAAGGCGATCGAGCCGTATCAGCCAATGTTTGTCGAGGAGCCCTGCCAGGCGCAGAACCACGACGTCATGGCCGAGATCGCCCGCGGTACTCATCTGCCGATCGCCACGGGCGAGCGAGTGTTCACGAAGTGGGGGTTCCGCGAGGTGCTGGAAAAGCGCGCGGCCACGATCCTTCAGCCCGATCTCTGCCACGCTGGCGGGATCACCGAGGTCCGGCTGATCGCCGGGATGGCCGAGGCGTATTATGCCGCGATCGCGCCACACAATCCGCTCGGCCCGATCTCGCTGGCCGCGGGCGTGCAGCTCGCCGCGTCGATTCCGAACTTCCTCTGCCAGGAGCAGGTCACCCTGGGCGACGGCTATCTCAAGAAGCCGTTCAAGGTCCGCGAAGGCTACCTCGACCTGCCGCAGGGCCCCGGCCTGGGGATCGAGCTCGACGACGAGGCGGTGGCCGGCAAGCTCGGCCACCGCTGGACGAACCGCGAGTCCTACGACGCCGACGATGGCTCCGTGATGGACTGGTGAGAGCCATGCGCCAGATCAGCCGGTGCAGACCTTCAGGTTAACATGGTGCTCGGCCGTGCCGTCGGCCTCGAACGGGGCCAGCACGGGCGATCGGCTGCCGCCGGCGCGAGCCTGGGCCATGGCCCGGTCGGCGGCGTCGAGCAGGCCCTCGGCATCCCGGGCGATCGCAGGATACTCGGCCACGCCGATTGCGATACTGCTCCCCAGTAGCCGCGTCTGCCCGACGCTCCGGTCGGCCACGGCATCGGCGATCTTGCTCGCCACCTGCACCGCGCTTTCGCCCAGCGCCCGGACGAGCAGCACGATCACCCGATCGTCATCGAGCCGGGCGACGATGTCGCTGGTTCGCACGATCGTGCTGGCTGTCTCGGCGACGTCCCGGACCAGATCGTCGACCATACTCGACCCCAGCAGATCGCGGATCGCCGCGAGGCGGTCGAGCTGGATGCACAGGA
>JAKAUH010000300.1 GCA_021818605.1 Planctomycetota bacterium | reverse complement strand
GACGGCGCGGGTCGCCGACAGGACGGCGGCGATCGCGCCCTCCAGGTCGCACAGGTGCCCCGGAGAGACGAATAGCGGCTTGACCCGGTCCCTCGTCCGCAGCACGGCACCGATGGTCTGGCCCTCGCGATCCGTCAGCGGGGTCCAGTCGCCTCGTTTGGGGCCGGGCTCCTCAAAATCGCCGTACAGGTGCGACTTGGCGCAGCCGATCGTCGGGATTCCCAGCCATAGCCCCAGGTGCGACGCCAGGCCCAGCCGGCGCGGGTGCGCGATCCCCTGGCCGTCGCAGATCAGGATGTCGGGACGGGTCGTCAGGCCCTCGAACGCCGCGATCACCGGGGGTGCCTCGCGGAAGCTCAGCAGGCCCGGGACGTACGGAAACGTCGCCTCGGCCACCACGCCCGAGCGATCGATCGGCTCCAGCGTGTCGGCACGCAGGACCACGACAGCGGCGTAAAGCGTCGGGCTCCACTTGTTAAAGGAAACGTCGGCGCCGCCGACCGTCCGGTACGGTCCGAGCGGACGGTCCGCGATCACCCGCTCGGACAGTTCCTTCTGAAGCGCCCGCGCGGCGGTCGTGTCGAGGTCCCAGCGGTGCAACGGCTCGAGTCGCGGCACGAACTCCTTTCGTCGGTGGTCGGTGGTCGGTGGTCGGTGGTCAGTGGTCAGTGGTCGGTGGTCAGTGGTCGATCTCAATAAACCAACGTCGCGGCCGAGAGCATGGCGGGCTCGATCCGGCGGATGACCTCGGCGGCCTGCTCGGCCTGCTCGCGCGTGATGTCCAGGTGGGTGCAGGCCCGCAAAACCTGCGCCCCCAGCGCACTGACGAAAACGCCGTGCGACCGCAGGTAGGCGGCGACCTCGGCGGCCGTGCCGAGCGAGGGCTCGACCGTTACCCACACCAGGTTGGTCGCGACTGGGCCGGATTCGAGCGCGAAGCCCTCGGTGGATGCGAACGCATCGGCGAGCAGCCGGGCATTTTCGTGGTCGTGTTTCATGCGGTTGACGTGATGGTCGAGGGCATACAGCGCCGCCGCGGCGAGGACGCCGGCCTGGCGCATCCCGCCGCCGAAGAGCTTGCGGAGCCGGCGGGCGTCGCGGATCGCCGCGGCCGAACCGGCCAGCGCCGATCCGACCGGCGCGCCCAGGCCCTTGGAGAAGCAGATCGACATCGTGTCGAAATGCCGGCCCCACTCGCTCGCCGCGATTCCCGAGGCGACGACGGCGTTCATCAGCCGGGCACCGTCGAGGTGCATCCGCAGGTCGTGCTCGCGAGCCCAGCGGGCGATGCGGGCCACCTCGTCGATCGGGTGCACCCGGCCGCCACCGCGGTTGTGGGTATTCTCCAGGGAGACCAGTCGGGTGCGCACGTAGTGCGGGTCGTCCGGGCGAATCACGTCGCGCAGCTCGTCGACCGAGAGGAGCCCGCCGTCGCCAGCGAACGTCCGCGCCGTGACGCCCGAGAGCCGGGCAATCCCGCCGGCCTCCCAGACGTACACATGCGACGTCGACGCGCAGAGAACCTCGTCGCCCGGGCGGGTGTTCACGCCGATGGCGATCTGGTTGGCCATCGTGCCCGAAGGGACGAAGAGCGCGGCCTCCTTGCCCAGGAGGGCGGCCGTCCGCTCCTCCAGCGCGTGGACGGTGGGGTCCTCGCCGTAAACGTCGTCGCCGACCTCCGCCTCGGCCATCGCCCGCCGCATCTCGGTCGTGGGCCTCGTGACGGTGTCGCTGCGCAGGTCGATCCGCGGCTGTTGCATCGTGGTCTCCTCGTGTCGGCGGGGATGTCCGCGTCCTCCTGTCCTGGATCGCCTGAAACAACCCCGATCCCATCGACCCGGCCCAGCGGCGAACCGGGAAGGGTGAACCGAATCCTGGTCGCGGGTCTCTTGAGCCCGCCCTGAGCCGGACTGCGGATCTCCTGCGCTTCGCCTGCCGGCGCCGGCGCGGGAGACCGACGGTCCGGTTTTCCGGCGGAGTCGGAGACCCGCGCCGAACCGGGCGATCGAGCCCGCGGTGCAGGAAGTCCTCACCCCGTGTCTATCTCGTGCTTTTCGCGGTGGATTCCGGAGCTCTTCCATCCACCGCCACGCCAGCCGTAGCTCACCGGCCGCCCTTGGTCCTGGCCTTGACCTTGCCGCTGGAACGGGTCGCTGGGGGCCTCAGTTCGTTGCGACGGAGCAGGTCGTTCCAGGCGTCGAATCCCTTACCGGCGGGCTTATCCGGATTGTAGCCCAGATCGTCGCGTCCGGTCAGCTGCTTGAGGGTGGCGAGCGCCAGCTCGCGGACGCCGATGATGCCGTCCTCCTGATGTTCGGGCGAAAGCAGACTGACCAGCCTGGCCGGCACATCCGGCTGGGCGAACTCCGCCGGAGTGTAGCCGATGAGCATGTGGTAGGCCTCACCGCCGAGCCCCTCACCGAGGAGCTGATTCAGCTCCTCGCGGACCCTCGCCGCGGAATCGGGGCCGCGCATCATGTAATCGTGGATCGCGGCCATCGTCTCCCGGCGCGCGACCGGGTCGTCGGGGCGGGAGAGGGTCGGCATCAGGTAGCTGAGGTCGCCCATGGACTTGAGGGCCTCGACGGCCAGTTGCTTGACCTCGGGCCGCTCGTCGTCGAGAGCGCCGACGATCTCGGTGAGCAGGGGCCGGCCGGGGTGGAAGAGCTTGATGAATTGCTCCTTCAACTGGAGCTCATAAGCCGAGGGCTCGGCCTGGCTGAGCCAGGGGGGCAAGGCATCCGCGGGACTGCTCCCGATCTGGCCGCCGGGGCTGAGCAGGGCGGCATGCATGGCCTTGAGGGTCTGGGTCTTGCCGCTGATTTTGAGCGTCACCTCGCCCTCCTGGCAGAGGACCCCGAGCGACTGGGCCTGGAGGTCCTGTTGACCGTAGGCATTGCGGTTGACTCGCTCCATGCCGAATACGGCGTCAGAGGAGGCATCGACATCGACGGTCTGCCCGGCGAAGGCGACGCGGAACTTGCCTGCTTCGGGCTTGCGGATGACCATCTGACCGTGGACCAGCTCGAACGCCGGCGGAGCGTCGGGTGTGCGGGGCAACATCCGCAGCTCGGTCTCGGCGGAGAGCAAAACCCGCAGTTTCTCCAGGTCGACGGCCGCGCGGAAGGGTGCCAGCGCGACCACGCGGTCGCCCGGCTTCAGCGGGGTCTCGTCGATGACGCGCTCCCAGTCGGGATTTTGCTCGGTGGCCCGCAGCAGAACGCCATCCGGCTTCTCGAGCGTCGCGACCGAGCCGGGGAAGAGCTTCGTCGTCTCGGGGTTAGGTTTGGCCGGCTCGTCAGCCTTGGCCTTCTTGTCGGCCTCGGCGGCGGGCGCTCCGGCGGCAGAGGCCAGCTCACCGGCCGCGGCTG
Source organism: Planctomycetota bacterium (assembly GCA_021818605.1). Taxonomy (GTDB): domain Bacteria; phylum Planctomycetota; class Planctomycetia; order Isosphaerales; family Isosphaeraceae; genus JAKAUH01. The sequence goes on along the minus strand of JAKAUH010000300.1, from coordinate 2,361 downwards.
CCGCAGCGGGCCGCTCATTGCGGACCATCTGGGCGTTGTCGGGCTGACCCTGCGTGGGCGCGGCTGGGGACGCGCCGGCGGCGGCGACCGCACCCATGCCCACTCCGGCAGCGGGCGGCGTTGGGCTCGCCGCGGCCGGCTGTTCGGCGACCGTATCGAGCCGGACCGTCGGCCTCGTCTCACGGGGCGGCGGTGGGGCGGTCAGGCTCTGCCAGGCTGCCCAGCTCGACAGGACGATCAGCAGCACGCAGGCCGCCGCGGGGCCGTAGCGCTCGATCCAGGGGCGCCTGGGCGTCTCGGGAACCACCCAGGGCTGGATCGGCTTGGTCACCGGCTCCCTGGCCTCGCGCCGCCGCGACGACTTCCGCCGCGGCGCGATCGCCTCGCGACCCTTCACCAGTCCGTACATCCGCAGCCGCGCCCCTTCCGGCACCTTCACCTTCTGACCCAGCAGGCTGAGGATCTGGTGCACGCTTGCGACCTCGGCGAGGTTCACGTCCGACGTCAGGCACTTCTTCTCAAACTCGGCGACCTCGTCGGCCTCGAGGTCGTTGTCCAGGTAGGCCGCCACGACATTGGGATCCGTGGCATCCGGACCCGATGTGTTCGGCACCGACAGCCGCCGCTGGCGGGTCACGCGATTGATCCGCTCGGTCAGCTCCTGGGCGAATGGACTGTCCCCCACCTGCTTGCCGATCTCCCGCACCTGGCTGGATTTGAGCGTGTCGTCCATCCACGCAAGGAGTGTCCTTAGAGTTAACCTCATCGTGATCGCCTCGCCCGAGTGGATGCCGCTCGCGTCGTGGCCGCCGGGGGACGTCCCCGACCGCGCTCGATGCCTCTATCTCTTATAAGTGCCTCCCGGCCGGACGATCCGTGCGAAAAATCGTGAGCGGCGACAGACCGACGCGGCGAAACCGCTTCAAAACTCGCCGTCAGACGGTCTTCGCGCGTGGACGACCCGGTACAGCCGGAACCACGGGTCGTTCTCGCGGGCTCCATAAAGCGGGATGAACCGCCCGGGAAGCGACTCGGCCCAGAGGTGCTCGATCGGGTAGCCCTCGGCGTCGGCCACATTGTGCGGACCCTCCGCTGGATTGACCTTCGTGACCACCAGGAACTGGATGCCCTGGGCCTCGAGGTTGTCGAGCCAGCCCCGCTCGTCGGGGTGAATCCGGTCCCAGCCGGGGCGTGAGTTGGGCCACGGGCCCTCGCCGCGGGCCATCGCATCGCGGTGGTAGTCGTGCATCAGCCAGTCGCGGTGCGCGTCGATGTTGACGTAGCGGACCTCGTTGCGCAGGCCCGGGCCCAGCAAGTAATAAGGGAGATCGGTCCCGGCATAAGCCACGCGTACCCCGTGGCGGCTGCAATACGGCTCGAACGCCTTCCAGCCGGCGATGTACTCGCGGAACGGCGGAAAGAACCGCAGCTTCGGGTCGAAGTACCCCGGGTCGATCGACCAGCCGCCGATCGCCACGAACGTGATCGAGAGCACCAGCGCGGCCGATCCCCACCCCACGGCGTGAACACGAGAGGATGGACCGAGGCACCGCCGCCAGGCCGCGACCATCAGGATCGCGACCAGGAACAGCTCGGGCCGGACGGCCGTCGGCGGATGGGCGGGCCGGTAATGCGGCTCGATCGTCGGGAACACAACCATCAGCGAGCCAATGATATTTGGGACTTTCGGGCTCAGGTCCCAGGGAATCCCCACCTCACGTTTGGTGATCGGCCAGGTTTGCGGTGTCATCAGATGCAGGGCGAGCAGGCCCACGCCCAGCAGGCGGAGCCAGCGCGCGCGGTCAAACGTCGCGGCCAGCGGCACGACGGCCAGCCCCAGCGCGTGCAGCATGAACCGCTGCTGCGTCCGGTAGGGGATTAGGAGCCAGTACAGCGCCACATTGGCGACGGCGCCGAGCGCGAAAACGGTAATCCAGCGCCGGACGGAACGCGTTCTCGGATTGCCGGGCGCCCAGGCGCCCGCCAGAGCCGCCAGCCAGATCGGCGTGAGCCGGGGATCCAGGAGCGCCAGGATGATATCGCCCAGCGCCCGCCACTCGCCCGGCGGCAGGTAGTACGGGCTCGTCGCCATCGCCTCCGAGCCGTACCAGCCGGCGAGGAGCGTGCGACCCAGCACGGTCACGTTCAGCGGATAGAGCGGGTTGCCCGTGATCAGGGCGTTGCGGGCGTACCAGTATCCGCCCGTCACCAGCGGCAGGGTCGCGACGAGAATGATGCGCTGTAGTCGCGTCCTGGCTGGCATCGGCTGAAAGGCGATCGCGATGGCGACGAGGACGATCAGCGGGGGCACGAAGATGACCGCGACGGCCTTGGTCCCCAGCGCCCCGCCGGCAGCCAGCG
>JAKAUH010000291.1 GCA_021818605.1 Planctomycetota bacterium | reverse complement strand
CCAACGGTTGGCCCACGTGCTCGGATCCCACACCCAGCAGACGCGTTGCTCCCGTGTTGATGCTCGAGACGATGTGATCACGATCCGTGGTGATGACCCCCTGGTCGATACTCGCGAGGATGTCGTTGGCAAACCGCTTCACCTGGTCCAGCGTCCTTCGGACGAAGAACTGGCGGCGCTGGAGCCAGAGCGTCGCCAGGGTGCAAAGCAGCAGCAGAGTCGATGCAGCCGTTCGCAGGAAAATCCGAAATCCGACGGTATCGCGAAGAATCACCAGTTCCTCATCCGTCGTCGGCCCCGGACGAGCCAGCCAGGTGTCCAACAGGCGGTACTCTTCCTGGACCTGGTAGACGGCGGTGCCGTTGAGGGCCAGAGCGAGAACCAGGGACAAGATGACAATGACCGCCGTCGCCGAGAATCGGACCTCGACGTCCTTGCCCCTGACGCGGAACATGGCTCCTCGTCCTTTCCCCGCCCACTGATCCAATAATAATCTATCCAACGATTAATTCTACGTCTACATGAGGGCGGCCATCAATAACCTCATGCCCGTCTATTCGGATTTGCACCGCACCCTCCGTTTATCCCGACAACCGAACGGGCGGTTGGAACATCCCGTGGACGATCGAAGGACGAATTCAAGACGAGTCCGTCGCCCCTCCCGGCACGAGTCGGCCCAGGAGCCGAATAAGCCCGTCCAGGATCGTCATCGGGTGAGGCGGGCTGCCGGGGATGTAGAGGTCGACTGGGACCAGGTCGCCGACGCCATCGTTCACTTCGGGGTTGCCCCGGAAGACACCGCCGGAGATGGCGCAGGTGCCGACGGCAATCACGATCTTCGGCGCGGGGATCGCCGCATAGGTCTCCCGCAGCGCTAGCTTCATGTTCTCGGTGACGGGGCCGACAATGACCAGACCGTCCGCGTGGCGGGGCGAGGCCACGACCTGAATCCCGAACCGGCCGAGGTCGAAGACGACCGTACCGAGGACATTGAGGTCTGCCTCCGCCGATGCGTCTCCGCCGGCGCTGACCACCCGCAGCTTCAGCGACCTCGCGAAGAGGCGCAGCAACCTGTCCTCGAGCGGCCGGGCAAGCTCGAGCTCTCGTCCGCTTCGCAGCACCAGGTCCTCCCGCTTCCTGGTGGCGAGGCGGTAGTCCTGGCTGTAGCGGATCGCGCCTTCCGGGCACGCCTCGAGGCACTCGGTGCAGAACAGACAACGGCCAAGGTCGAGCCGAAGACTTCCCTCGTCCCAAGCGATGGCGTCGGTGGGACAGACCTCGGCGCAGGAACGGCAGCCGTCCGGGCACTTCGATTCGTCCAGCACGGGCAGTCCGCGGAAACGGTCGGGCAGCGTGGGCGCATCGCCCGACGGGTAGGCGATCGTCCGGCGGCCTTGCCGAAGCCGCTCCCGAATCATGGAAAACATGGGTTTTTCCCCAGTCGGAGCTAAAGGTCGTGGCCGCAGTAGGACAGGTTGAAGCTCTTGTTGCAGAGTGGGAAATCGGAGATCTGCTGGTCCCGCAGCGCCATAGCCAGACCGATCCAGTTGTGGAACGATGGATCGACGATCTTGTAACGGGAGAAACAGCCTGTGGCGTCGGTCATGGCCACATGGCAGATCTCGCCACGCCAACCTTCCACGAGCGAGACAACCAGGTGTTCTGGTCTCAATGCCTTGACGTCCGCGAGGATCGATCCGTCGGGTAATGCCCGAAGCTGCTCCTTGATGAACGCCACGGATCGCTGGATCTCGAGCCAGCGCACGTAGGCCCGCGCGAAGACGTCCCCGGTCGACCAGGTCGAGACCGGCACGTGCGCGAAGCGGTAAATGCCGCTGGGGAAGTCCTGGCGGGCATCGCCTTCCAGGCCGCAGGCGCGGGCGGCCGGCCCCACCATGCCCAGCGCGAGGGCCGTGTCCGCGGTGACGATTCCGGTGCCTTCGAACCGGGCCTGGACCGACGTCGAGTCCCAGAGCAGCGCGGCCGCGCCGGCGACATCGCGGTACGCCGCGTCGAGCCGATCCTGAAACCGCCCGACGCGCTCCGCGTCCAGATCGAATCGGATCCCGCCCGGCCGCACCAGACCGCGACCGAATCGACTCCCGCACAGCAGCGCCGTCAGGTTCAGGAAATCGCCCCGAATGCGACCGCAGTAGGACGCCGTGGGCAGGAAGCCCACGTCTCCGGCCAGGGCACCCAGATCGCCCGTATGGTTGGCCAACCGCTCCAGCTCGAGGGCGATCCCCCGGATCGCTTCGGCGCGGAGCGGGACGCGACTCCCGGCCAGCGCCTCGACCGCGCAACTGTATGCGGTCGCGTGGCCAATCGACGTGTCCCCTGCCACGGCCTCCATCGTGGCGAGCGTCCGCTTGTTCGGGCCGCCACTCAGCGTCCGTTCGAGCCCCCGGTGCTGGTAGCCAAGCGAGATCTCCAGGTGAAAGACCTGCTCCCCATGACACTGGAACCGAAAGTGCCCCGGCTCGATCACGCCCGCGTGCACCGGTCCGACCGCAACCTCATGCACCTCCTCGCCCTCGACGCGGAAGAAATCCGTGACGCCGACGACCGGCGGCTCGCCCGGAGCCCGGCCCCAGGCATCGTGCCCGCGACGGTACGAGCCATGGAAGCGGACCGGCTTGAACCACGGGTGCCCCACCGGGCTTATCCCATACTGTTCCGCCAGCTCGCGCTCGAAGAGATGCGCCGGCGGACAGTCGGGGGTGAGCGACGGGAAGCGATCCGACTCAAGCGTGGCCCGTCCGACCCGCACCAGGGCGCGGGCGCCGTCGGCGAGCACGGCGTACACGTCCACCTCCTCGGACGAGTCGCGGGCGTCGCCGAAAAATGCAATGAGACGCTGGCCCTTCGCGACGGCATCCACAATGGCGCCGCGCAGCGCTTCGAAGGACAACCGAGGGATCCGGACACGAGGAATCGCCCGGCCCGTTCGCATCTCCAGAAGTGTCTCGTCGTTCATCGGGTTCCCTCCAACGACGCGGCGGCCTCGCGCAGGAGCGACTCCAGCGGGGGCGGGATGTAGATCCCCAGGACCAGCACGAGTGCCAGCATCAGCACGATCGGGCCCGCCGTGCTGAGACTGTCGCGGAAACTCGTGGCCGGCGACCCCTCCGGCGGGCTACCCTGGACCAAGGGCAGGATCGTCGCCCCCATGCCAACGAACACCACCGCGAGCAGGGTCAGGAACAAACCGCACGCGAGGTACTGGCCGCTCGCCGCCGCCGCGCTCGCGATGGTGAACTCGCTGACGAACGGGCCGAACGGCGGAGACCCCGTGATGGCAAAGAACCCGGCCAGGAACAGCGACCCCGAGAGCGGCACGCGGCGGATGGCCCCGTGGACGTCGTCGGTCACCTTGCTCCCATAGGCCCGGTGGATGTTGCCCGCTGAGAGGAAGAGCACACCCTTCGTCAGCCCGTTATTGATCAGATGCAGAAGCGCTCCATACACGGCGAGGCCCCCGAGGCCGACGCCCAGCACCAGGATGCCCATGTGCTCCACACTCGAATAGGCGAGCATCCGTTTGAAATCCCGCTGCCGGGCCATGAACACCGCCGCAACCGCCATCGAAAACAGCCCCATAAAGACCATGATCTCCCGCGCGAAATCGGCGTCGGCCCCGGCGCGACAGATCTGGTAGATCCGCAGTACGGCGAGGAACGCGCAGCTCGTGATGCCGCCCGCGAGCAGCGTACCCACGATCCCCGGCGCCTCGCCGTAGGCATCCGGTTTCCAGGTGTGCATGGGGGCAAGGCCCATCTTCGTGCCGTAGCCGATGAACAGCAGGACAAATGCCGCGCGGAGCCAGGGCGCCGAGAGGTCCGGGGCGTCCCTGACTAGCTGGTCAAAGACCAACGTCGATTCCAACCCTGCCTTGAGCATCGAGTACGCGAGGAAGAACGAGCCAAGCAACGCCAGCGCGATGCCCACCGAGCCGATGAGCAGGTACTTCCACGTCGCCTCCAGCGAGCGGGCGTTGTGGTTGAAATAAAGGAGCGGGGCGCTCGCCAGGGTCGTCGCTTCCATCGCCACCCACATCAGGCCCAGGTGATACGATATTGTCACCAGCGACATCATCGCCTGGACGGCGAAGAGGTTCGCGCAGAACATCCGGTTGGGCCGGTCCAATCGCAAGGCCAGGTAGCCCGGCGCGTAGAGCGAGCACAGGAAGAAGAACAACGTGAGGAAGCCGAGGACCAGCTTCCCCAGCGGATCGAGCAGCAGCCAGCCCCCGAGCCCCGTGACCGGGGGACCGCTCCCCATGCCGGCGATCACCCAGCCGACCAGCACAACCTGGCCCAGCCCGCCCACGGGCAAAAGCCATGGCCTCAGACGGTCCGAGGGAAGCGCGATGCACGCTACGGCCATCACCAGCGGAAGCAGAATGATTGCATAAATCATGAATTATTCCCTCAGCTCCGACAGGTGCTCCGTGCTCGTCGAGGCGAACTCGCGGCTAATGTGGTGCACGATGATCCCCATCACAAACACGCCCGTGAACAGGTCCAGCAGGATGCCCACCTCGACCAAAAACGGCATCGCCTCAAGGAGGAGCAGGCCGAACAGAAAGATCCCGTTCTCCAGCACCAGGTAGCCAAGCACTTGCATGATCGCCTTCTTGCGCGTGGTCAGCATCAGGAATCCCGCCCAGACCGTGGCCAGAGAGGCCGGGACCAGCAGCAAATGCCGGTGCTCTTCCGCCAGGGGCAACGAGTAGGAGAAGACCAGCGCCAGGCCCGTGCCCACCGCCCCCAGCACGAGGGAACTCATGTAATCCACAACCGGCTTGACCTCGTGCTGGATGTTCGCTTCGCGCATCGCGTGCACCAGGAGCCTCGGGATCACGAAGCCCTTCAACACGACGGTCGAGCCGACCAGCAGCACCCCGCGCACCCCGATCGCCGGATGGATCATGATCGTCATCGCGCCAAGCAATACCCCCTGCGCCGCGACCGCGTTGATGACGCCGCGGATCCGGCTCACTCCGAGGGCGACGAAGTTGAGCACCAGGCCCATGATCAGCAAGGGATCGAGATACTGGACCATCGCGTCACCTCACCAGCAGGATGATGCCGAAGCCCGACAGCAGGCAGGCCGCGAGCAGGAGCACAGGAACCTGCGTCAGGCGCAGCCGCGCCATCACGGACTCCACGACGCCGATCACCACCGCGACCGCCAGCATCCCCGCGACGAAGAGCGGCCACCCCAGCCATGGGCGGTTGATCGTCATCGGGAGCGCCAGCCGGACGACCAGCGCGACGAAGAGGAACAGTTTCAGCGACGCGCCGTAGAGAATCATCCCGAAGGCCGGCCCGCTATGGTCGAGCACCATGACCTCGTGGATCATGGTCAACTCCAGATGCGTGTTGGGATCGTCGAACGGGATGCGCGAGTTCTCCGCGAGTAAAACGATAAACCAACTCAGGAGCACCAGCGCCAGCGAGGCTCCGGCCACTACCCAGTACGTGCTGAGCGAACCGCCGAGCATGCCCGCGAGCCGCAGCGACCCCGAGAGCTTGGCCAGGACGAGCAGTCCCAGGAAGAGCGCCGGCTCGGCGAGGCACGCAAAGGTCACCTCCCGCGCCGCCCCCATGCCCTCGAATGCCGAGCCTGTGTCCAGCGCCGCCGACGCGGTGAAGAACCGTCCCAGGCCGAGCAGGTAGGCCACAAGCAGGAAGTCCCCCGGAAACGAGATCGGCGCGGCCGGGTTGGCGA
>JAKAUH010000928.1 GCA_021818605.1 Planctomycetota bacterium | reverse complement strand
CGATCAAATGGCGACGGTCGGCCAGGTGGCTACGGGTGTGGCCCACGAACTGCGGAATCCGCTCACCTCGATCAAGGGCCTGGTGCAGGTCAACCTGCGGGAGTTGCGGGCTCGCGGGCTACCGACCGAGGACCTCCGAATCATCGAGCACGAGATCCGCCGGATGGAGCGCTCCCTCCAGGCGTTCCTCGATTTCGCCCGCCCGCCCCGGACCGAGCGCCGCCGGCTGGAGCTGGTGCCCCTGATCGAGCGGACGCTCGCCCTGATCCGGGGCCGCGCCGAGAAACAGCAAGTCGCGCTCCGGATTCGGCATCCCGTTCGCTCGGTGTGGATCGAGGCGGATGCGGGCCAGATCCAGCAACTGCTGCTGAACCTCGCACTGAATGCCCTCGATGCCATGCCGCAGGGCGGTGCGCTGACGGTCGAAGTCCAACTGCTCCTCCAGGGCTGGGTCGAGATCCTGGTCGCCGATACTGGTCCGGGGATCGATCCCGCGCTCCTGCCTCGCATCTTCGAGCCGTTCATCAGCGGGAAAGAAGCCGGGCTGGGTCTGGGCCTGGCGATCTCGCGGCGGATCGCCGAGGACAACGGCGGCAGCCTCGCCGCCCTGGATCGCCCCGAAAACGGAGCGGGCTTCGTGCTCCGCCTGCCCGCCTCGTCCGCGTAATCTGGGGGAATCGTTCTTGCCTTCGGAGGATCCCATGCCGATCCTGATGGTCATCGACGACGAGGAGTCGATCCTCCATTTCTTCCGCCGCGCCTTCCACGGGCCAGACATCCGCGTGGTGACCGCCGCGTCGGCGGTCGAAGGACTGGAGCGGATAGCCGAGGACCGGCCCGATGTGATCCTCCTGGACATCGACCTGCCGGACCAATCGGGGCTGGAGGCCTTCCGCCGGATCCGACGGCTCGACTCCGAGGTCCCGATCATCTTCATCACCGGGCACGGGACCACGACCACCACCATCGAGGCCATGAGCCTCGGGGCCTATGAGTACCTGCTCAAGCCGCTGGAACTCGACCCCCTCTGCGACCTGGTCGAGCGGGCGATCGAGACGAGCCGCTTGCTGCGGACCGTGACGGTGGCCGCCGAAGAAGGGCAACCTGACGGGGTGGCCGACCTGCTCGTCGGTCGCTGCCCGGCGATGCAGGAGATCTACAAGGCGATCGGCCGTGTGGCGCCCCAGGACGTGACCGTCCTGATCCTGGGTGAGACGGGGACCGGCAAGGAGCTGGTCGCCCGGGCGATCCACCACTACAGTCGCCGATCGTCCGGCCCGCTCCAGGCGATCAACTGTGCCGCCATCCCCGAGTCGCTCCTGGAGAGCGAGCTTTTCGGCCACGAGAAGGGGGCATTCACAGGCGCCGATCGGCGCCGGGCCGGCCGATTTGAGCAGTGCCACGGCGGCACGCTGTTCCTGGACGAGATCGGCGACATGCCGCCCTTGACCCAAACCAAGATCCTCCGCGTGCTGCAGGAGCAACAGTTCGAGCGGGTCGGGGGCGGTGAAGCCATCCAGACGGATGTCCGCGTCATCGTAGCCACGAACCGCGACCTGGAGGAGGCAATCACCGCCGGCCGGTTTCGGAGCGACCTCTACTACCGCCTGAACGTCTACACGATCTGGCTGCCGCCGTTGCGGGAGCGCGGCGAGGACCTGCCGCTGCTCGCAGCGCATTTCCTCAGGCGATTCGGCCGCGAACTGGGGAAGGAAATGCTCGATATTGCCCCCGCGACCATGGTGCTGCTCCGCCGCTACTCCTGGCCGGGAAATGTGCGCGAACTCCAGAGCGTGCTGAAGCAGGCCCTGATCCAGGCGACCGGGCCGATCTTGCTACCGGGATTCCTGCCCCCTGCCCTTTCAGCCGCGCCGGACCAGGCCCCGTCCGCCGCGTTGCACTCGATCGACATGGACCAATTCATCACCCGCCGGCTCCAGGCCGGTACGGTCAATCTCTATGCCGAATGGCTCGCGCTGGCGGAGCGTGACCTGATCGGTCGGGTCCTGAGCCACACCGAGGGGAATCGGCTCCAGGCGGCGAAGATCCTGGGGATCAACCGGTCCACCCTACGGATCAAGATCGCGGCGCTCGGGATTGCGGTCGATCGGCCGACGTTCCCGGCCGATGGAAGGCCCTCCCGCGGCGGTTCGATGAGTGGATGATCGGCGGGGTGGCCCGCTGGACGCCAGACGGGACCGGCCCTCCTCTGGGCCTCTCGCAAAATCGTTCAGGTGAACCTCCTGATCGATTGGCGGATCCTTGGCCACTTCACTCGCGGATCCTTGGCCAATCGAATGGCAATCATGACACCATCGCCCTCCGTTGAGATCGGCTGCTCTGGATGAGGTCGACTTTCCATCGCGCCAGGGTGGCCTAGCCTGGCCGCGAAAGTGGCCCAACTCCTGACCGCTGCTGACACTCATCGTCATCTGAGCGCGTCATCCCATCGCCGCCGAATTCGGGTACTCACGGAAGATCGGATGCGATCGATTGTGGACGACGGTCCTCTTTCACCAGCCGATCAGCCTGGGCGATGGTTTCCTCCTTCACGTGAGGTTGGGCGCCCTCGGGGCATGCCGGTGGATCAGGGGAGCGAGGCATCCCTGGTCCGAGACAGGCAGAGGAGATTGTCAACCTCACCGTGAGGCTGGGAGGTTGCCCCGGGTCCCTGGGATGTGCCGAACGTCCATCTCAGCGGATCCCAACCGCCGATCTCCTCAAAAGGCACCACACCGTTCAGAAACAACCCTGCTTGACCTCCTCGGCAATCAGCGCCTTGAGCGTCTGGATGTTCTTCTGCTCCTGGTCTTTCAGGTGGCTCCAGCACTGCTGGAGCTGGGGCTTCCCCTCGGCGTTGGCGATGTATTGATCGTACCGCCACAGGGCATCAAGTCGCTTGCTCAGATCCTCGATCAGGTCGTGATCGTGATCCTCGGCCCCATGGGTCTCCCCCATGTGCTCCATCCACGTACCTTGCCTTGCCCTTGCCATGTTGATCCTCCTTCCGAGGGAATGGGCCGTGGCCGAGCCGACAGTTGTTGCTCGTCATCCGCGACGGCGGTGGTGCAAAGAGCGGGCCGGATCGCGACGGGTCGGTGAAGGCCCACAGTCGACGTACGGAGCTTGCCGCCGGATCGGATGTCCCGTCGTCTCCACCGCTCAAGCTCCTTGCATAATGCGCTCAAGCCCCTTGCTTAAGGGCGCGCGTCTGAGCATCAGTGGCGGATTCTTGGCCACGTCGATGGCGGATTTTTCGCCAATCGAGTGATCCTGAGATGGTGTCGCCCCTCGGTAGGGTCGAACGCCCACGGCCGTCCATCGGAGCCGGTGTGGAGGTTCCGATCGGGTGTCCTCGACTTCCGACCGATGAAGCTCAGGGCCGCAGGGCGATTCTCCCGGGTTCTGGAGGCCGACGTAGCGCAATCGATCCGCCGCTCGGGGCACCGGCACGTCCGGTGCGTAGGAGGGTTCCGGGATGATAGGTGGGCATGACGAAGGTCCTCACACCAGGATTCCCGGTAAGAGCCACAGCGCGATGGCTACCGATTGCCCCGCCGGTCGACCCGAGGAGCCGTGGGGCTGGCTGGTGCACACTTCGGTACGGTGCAACCGACGGGCACGGAGTGCGCGCGTCTACGTGGACAATCGTCAACATGTGGTCGACGCCATGGGTTGATGTGCCGACGAATGACGAACTCGGCCAGTGCCATCGATGGGTCGGCACCTTGCGGAAACGAGCTCGCCCTGAGTGTACCTGGCCGAACTGCCGAATGTGATACCGAATTAACTCGATTTCCTGGAAACCGGAAGCATGGCCGACTTCGAACCCGTTTTGAGCCGCAACTGGAACGTGCCCGACAGCAAGACCCTGCGCGTGTACGAATCGCGTGGCGGCTATCAGGCAGCGCGAAAAGCCCTGACGACCATGTACCCGGATCAAGTGGTGGCTCTCGTCAAGGACTCGGAGCTGCGCGGTCGGGGCGGTGCAGGGTTTCCCTGCGGCCTCAAGTGGAGCTTCCTGCCGGAGGGACGGCAGGAAACGTTCATGTGCGTCAATGGCGATGAGAGCGAGCCGGCGACGTTCAACAACCGCCTCCTGATCGAGAAGGACCCGCACCAATTCATCGAGGGTATCTTGATCAGTTGCTTCGCCACCGAGGCGAGTACCGCCTACGTCTACCTCCGGTTCGAATACATCCATGCTCGCCGGATCTTGGAGACGGCGATCGCCGAGGCGAAGTCAGCCGGACACCTGGGACAGAATGTCTATGGGTCGGGCTTCAATCTTGAGATCTGGGTGCACCGAGGCGCCGGGGCCTACATCTGCGGCGAGGAGACCGGTCTGATCGAGAGCTTGGAGGGCCGCCGGGGTTGGCCGCGGATCAAGCCACCGTTCCCGGCCGTCGAAGGGGCCTTCCGCAAGCCGACCGTGGTGAATAACGTCGAGACGCTCTGCTGCGTCCCCCACATCATCGAGCGCGGGGCCGGCTGGTTCAGGTCGATCGGAGTCCCCAAGAGCTATGGACCGAAGCTGTATTGCATCTCGGGTCATGTCAACAAGCAGACCTGCGTCGAGTTACCGCTGGGCGTCACGTGCCGCGAGCTGATCGACGTCCATGGTGGGGGAGTGTGGAGGGGCCGCAAGGCCAAGGCGGCGGTGCCGGGCGGAATCAGCATGGGCCTGCTCTCCGCCGCGGAGTTGGATACCCCACTCGATTTTGAGAGCCTGCGCAAGCCCGGCTGCCTCGGCCTGGGTACGGCCGCCGTGACGGTGATCGACGATCACACGAGCATCGTCGATGCCCTGTACAACACCTGCCGGTTTTTCGCCCACGAAAGCTGTGGCCAGTGCACCCCGTGCCGCGAGGGGACGGGATGGACTTACATGATCATGCAACGGATCAAGGCCGGCGGCGGTCGAGTCGAGGATCTGGACGTCATGCTCCAGATGGCCAACGCCATGGGGATCATGCCGGGTACCACGATCTGCGGTCTGGCCGACGGCGCGGCCTGGCCGGTCAAGAATGCGATCACGAAGTTCCGCGACGAGTTCGAGGACTACATCCGCACCCACCGCAAACCGTCTGTGGCGGTCACCCCGCTCCAGGAGGCGATCGCACATGGTCGCTCGGCGAGTCGCTCGAACACGAGCATGCTCGATCCCACCATGCCCCTGGTGGACCTCGACACGTGGGGCGCCCCGCCTATCATCCCGAAGTGGGATGATCTTTCAAGGTCGTCTGATGACATTGACGAGGCCTCCGAGGAGTCGTTCCCGGCGAGCGACCCGCCCGCGTGGACGCATATGAGGATTGGCCCGCCCCCGGAAGGCGGGCCGCACTGTCGACATAGACCGACGTAAGATCCAACGAAGCTACTCGCGGAAACAGTCGATCGACGCAACCAAATCAATCAATTTCAATCAATCCCTGGAAGGCTGTCATGGCCACGATCGTCATCGATGGCAAAGAGTACCCGCTGGCCGGGGTCGAGAAGCTTAATGTGATCCAGGCCGCCACCCGGGCCGGGGTCGAGATCCCCTACTTCTGCTGGCACCCCGCGCTCTCGGTCGTGGCCAACTGCCGGATGTGCGAGGTCGAGGTCGGCAGCAAGGACCCCAGGACCGGCGAGATCAAGATGGTCCCCAAGCTCGTCCCGGCCTGCCAGACCCCGGCCCAGGACGGCACGGTCATCGTCACCGACAGCCACAACGTCAAAAACTTCTTGCGG
>JAKAUH010000414.1 GCA_021818605.1 Planctomycetota bacterium | reverse complement strand
CGCGTAACCCCAACCCGCCCCAGGCCGCCGCCGTCGCGGACCGCCTTGCGGCGGGCGTCGATCTCGGTCGATGCCCATGTCCTTTCCTTCAGCGGCAGCCCACCCACGGCCCGGCCCCACTGCACGGCCCAGTTCGCCTTGCAACGGTGGACCTCGAAGACATACCCGCTGCCCCGCGCGTCCAGCAGCATGAACGCGACCGCGTCGGAGCCCTGCCCGACATCGCCCCATCCCCAGCCATAATCCAGCGAGAGCACCAACTTCGCGGGGTTCCGGATCTCCGGGAACGCCTTCCCCAACCAGCCATCGGGCGCGTTCGCCGCGAACCGGGCGACCGGGCCCGGATTCCTGGCGGCCTCCGCGGGATACCTGACGATTTCCCAGGCCCCATTGACCTGCCAGCCCAGACTGGCGAAGTCGCCGCGGGAGAAGTCGGAGTCGACCAGGGTCTGGGACTGGCCCGTTACGGGGATCAAGAATCCGGCCAGTCCAAACACCACCGCCCGCGCCAGCGATACCGTCTTCATCGTCTTACCTCAAAGCGATACGCGGAAACAGTGCTCCCGAGCCTGGAAACCGGCGGTCGAGTCAGCTTCGCGCGGGCATCACTGGGGATGCTTCGGCTGTACGCGAGGCGTGGTGTTCCCTGGCCCGTGAAACTCGATGAGCCGGGCGATTCGGCTGTCCTGGTCGCGGGCATGCCCTCGCAGTTCGGCGATCGAGTCCTCGATATGTGCCGCCCGCTGGGCCTGCATGAATCCCCAGCCCATCAGGGCGACGACGATCGGCACCAGGGCACTGGCCATCCATCGGGCAACCGCCAGGCTGGTCTCGGTGCGTCCGCGAAAGCCTTCGAGGTTGGCGTTGATCGCGCCAAGCTTCTCGGCGATCTCGACCCGGAATTCCTGGGCGGTTGCCAGCCCGGCATCCGTGCGGGTGCGGAGGCCCTCGATGTTGGCGTTGATGGCTCCCAGCTTCTCGGCGACCTCCGCCCGGAAGTCGTGGAACCCCGACCGCAGGTCGTGGATCTCCGCGGCGAGCTGCCGCTCGGTGGCCGTTGGCGGCATGGTTCGAGCCCCGGGGCGTCTCCAGATCTCACATGCAGTGTTTTCGGCAGATCCACCACACCTGCATTAGCGCAGGCCCCGGCCGGGCTGTCAACTTGACCGGACCCTGAGCGGAAGCCCTGCCACCGCAAGCCCGGCGGAACGGACTTCTGCGCCTCCGTCCGGATCGGATAAGCTGAAGACGGTCCCGCGATCGGAGATCACTGAGCGAGGCAGCGTCTCGCGGGCCGACGGGCGGGCGGAGTCGATGAGCCAGGAGCTGCACTACACGTCGGTCCCTCGCGGGCTGAAGCCCGGCAGCCGCGGCTTCGGCACGGTCGCCGCGACGGCCAGCCTGCCCGATGCGCTGGCCGAGCGCCTCGAGGGACTCAGCGGCTATCAGGCCGTCTATCCGCCGGGCGATCCCTCCGAGTCGCTCAACCCGATCGCGTTTGTCCACGTCCGGCTGAGCGTGGGCAACCAGCGGCAGGACGTCCTCTCGCGGATCGGACCGGCCGGGCTGGATTACTCGGGCCGGCCCAACAAGTACGCGCACCACATCGTCCTCGAGCCCGACGAGCGTCCCGAGGCCGGCCCGGCCTGGCTGCTGAGCCAGCCGGGCCTGTTTCAGAACGCCTGGCACGGTGAGCCGCGGATCCTTCCCGATGGGATCGCCGTGCCCAGCGGCGACCGGCCGCCGGCCATCGCGCACGACTGGCAGGCGCTCACCGGCGATGCCGGCTGGGCCGGCGTGCTGGCCGAGTCGTTCCTGGCCGACCCGCGCCGGCCCGTGTTCCTGGTCTACCGCCCCGGCACCGAGCTCCTGCCCCTGTTCGTCGAGGCGATCGCGCTGTTGCCCCCATCGCGGCGATGGGACGTTGAGTTCAGTACCTATCTGACCACCCTGCCCCCCGGCACCCACTGCGCCTGGCGGGGCGTGCTCGACGGCTCGGCCGAGGCAAAAAACGCCCGCCGGCTCCCCGGCGCGCTCTTCATCGACCTGAGCCGGCCCGCCGGCCGCGCCCGCGGCGGCGCGCTGGTGCACCTCGCCCGCACCGGCGAGCGCCCGGTCGAGGTCGCGAGCAGCCCCACCGCAGCCGCCGCGGCCGACCGACCCGGCGACGGAACCGCCGGCACCTACGATCTCTCGCCGATGCCCGGCCGTCCGCCCCGTCCGCCGTCGAGCGGCAAAGGCTACCCGCTCCGCCCGTCGGACGATGCCGACGACAACAGCGCGCTCCCCGACCTCGCCGGCCAACTGTTCCAGGACGGCTCGCTGCACGAGGGCGAGTCCCTGGCCCCCAGGCGCCGCCGCCACCCGGCCACCGCGCCGGTGGCCGCCGTGCTGGCCGTCCTCATCGCGGCCCTGTCGGTCTACCATTCTCCGACCGCGCGCCGGTGGATCGGCCTCGACCGCGACCTGATCGAGGGCGACCGACCGGTCGGCGCGCGTGGGCCAGCGAAGGACCGACGCGCGGGGCCGACCCATCCGGCCGTCGCCGACGTCGGAGCCGAGGAAGAAGAAGCCAGTGCAGCGATGCCTTTCCCCGGCGCCGAGACGCCTCCGCCGCCTCCTGATGCGCTCACCGCACCGCCGCCATCGCCGACCGGTCCGGATGTCCCGGCCGCCCATCGGCTCGCCGTGATGCCGCCGGTCGTCCTGGCGATCGTGCCGCCCGACCTGTCGCGTTCGTCCCTCGGCAAGGGCTCGTCCTCGCGGGGCGAGATCGAACTGCCCCGACCGGCCGACGACCGGATCGTCCTGCGCAACGCGGCCGCCTTCCGCCTGGTCGCCGTCCCGCGCGCGCCGCACGCCTGGGAGATCGCCACGAAGAGCAACAGCATGTTCGCCGCGGCGTTCTCCCTGGCGCGGCTCACCCAGGTCGACGATCGGACCTGGCGGTTCGCCTGGACCGACCGGGCGAAGTCGCAGTCGAGCATCGTCGCCGAGCTGAAGGACGCGATTCTCGAGCTCCAGGCGCACGATGGCGGGGCCCTGTATATTCTGCTCCGCGGCGTGCCGCCTCGCGTCGACCGGCCGATCGATGTCTGGAAGGAGCAGCGCCTTTGCGAGAACTCCAACGGCCTGACCATGCGCTCGGTTCCCTGGATCACCGATCGCGACGCCCTCGATCGCACCCGATGGAATCCGGTTATCCGCCGCTGGCGAGCGGTCCTCACCCCCGCCGAGCCACGGGCCGGCGGCAATGGCGATAATGACGGCAAAACCAGCACCGCCCCGCGCCGCGTCGTCGAGCCCGATCCCGCCGCGATGCCGCCCGAGAACCGGACCGAGGGAGAGGAAAAGGCCAGGATTGCCCGGGCCGACACATCGCCGCCGGTGCCGCTGGCGAGCGAGCTGATCCCCGGTGAGGTGAAGCTCCGGCTGGGTATCGACGCCGACCACCCGGGCATGATCACGGTCCGCGTCGAGTACGACAAGAACAAGATGCACGATGGCCACATCGAACGCGGCGCGCGGATGGACGCGCTCCGCCATGACACCCCAACCGACAAGCACGGCAACCGGCTCGACCCGCTCGCCCATCGCACCGAGAAGCTTCGCGAGTTGCGCGACAACGGCGAGGGCAGTCGGGGTGAGCGCGAGAAGCTCGAGAGCGAGATCGCCGAGTTAAAAGCCCTCAACCAGATCGGCGAGACCGAGAGCCTGCTCGCCCAGCCAGTGCGAGTCCGGCTGAGCCTCGTCGTCAGCCTGGACATCGCGGGCGCGGGCCTGATCGACATCGCGCGGGTCGGTGACCCGGACGGCGACGACGAGAGGCCCTAGCCGGGAATCGGCAGCCGGTCATACGAGACAAGGATAAGAACGATCGTCCCTCGGAAAGCAGCGTGATGGCGGACTACCACGAGATCATCGAGCAGATCCGCACGGCCCTGCACGGGGGGTCGGTGGCGCAGAACGGCCGGCTGGCCGGGCTGGCCTCGGCGTATGCCGATGCCTGCGCCGACGCGGCGAACCGGCTGGCCCGCTGCCATCGGCTCCTGCAACAGGGCCTGCGCACCGAGGCGATCCAGCTCGCCGAGGCCCAGCCCAAGCTGCTCGACGCTCTGGCCGTTCTCGATTTCCCCGAGCGGCCCGAGTGGGACGACCTGGTGCGGATGCATGAACTCGCCGCCGCGCCTCGCATCCCGCTCGAACCCGCCCGGCTCCTGAACGAGGCCTACGCCGAAGAGGACCCACTCCAGGATCTACTCCGCCGTCATCGGCGGCTGGCGCTGCAGCGCGCCCCCTTGCGGCAGCGGATCGCCGTCCTGCGTCAGCTCGCCGGGCAGGACCCGAACAACGCTATCTGGTCCGAGGACCTCCGCGCCTTCGAGCAGGTTCGGATGCTCGAGATCCAGGACGAGGCGACCGAGGCCCTGCGCCTGCACGACGCCGAGCGACTCGGCCGGCTGGTCGCCGAGGTCGAGCAATCCGGCTGGGTCGACCAGCCGTCGCGGCCGCTGGTCCTGTCGCTCCGCAAGGCCGACGCGCAGATCAAGGCCGAGCGCTCCCGCGCCGAGCTCGAGGACATCGCCGGCCGGCTGGAGGAAGCGCACAACACTCGCGATCCCTTCCGCGCGCGCCAGGCTCGCCAGGACTGGACGCGGCTGGCCTCGGCCGTCAGGCTCGAGCGCGACGATCCGCTGGCCGAGCGCGTCTACCCAGCACTCGACTGGCTCGACGACCAGGACCGGATCGACCGCGAGAACCGCCAGCACCAGGACGCGCTCGACCAGTTCGTTCGCGCGCTCGATTACCCCGGCAACCTCCCGCCGTCGCAGCTCGAACGACTGGCGCACACCGTCGGCTCGCATCCCGACGGACTCCCCGATGCGCTCCGCCAGCGCTATATCACTCGCCTGCGCGACGCCGAACGCGCCGAGACCCGCCGCCGTCGCATCATCGCCGCGGGCTCGACCGCCGCCGCCCTGCTCGTCGCCGCGCTCATCTACATGGCCGCCCGCGCCCAGTCCCGATCGGCCGAGGCCGACCGCCTCGCCACCAGGGTCAGCGACCACCTCGAGCTGAACGAGCTCGACGAGGCCGTCGCCCTGCTCAAGAAAGTCGAGACAACTGATCGCGCGCTGCTCGAATCTCCCGCGCTGATCGACGTGCAGGAGCGGGTCAACGTCGAACAGCGCAAGGAGACCGACCGCGCGCTCAAGTTCGACCAGGCCATGCGCGACGCCGAGGCCGCCCCGCCGTCGGCGGCCGAGCCCCCCGCCCTGGCCGAGGCGCGCAAGCTCGCCCGGCTGGACACCGAGAAATCGGCCATCGAGAACCTCGTCCGCCGCCGCGCCGCCGCGATCCAGGCCCAGCAGGCCCATCGCGCCAAGGAGCTCACCCCCCGGCTCGACGAGATCGCCACCGCGGTCGACCGCGCCGAGGCTCGCCTCACGGCCCCCGGCGCGAAGCCTGAGACCGATCGCGAGGCCATCGCCGCGATCGCCGAGGCCGAGCGCGCTCTGGCCGATATCGCCTCGGACGTGGCGATCTCCGGCCAGGCCATTCAGGAGCGCAGCAAGAGCCTCTCCGATCGGCTCGACGCCGCGCGCTCCCTGATCGACCGCCGCGGGCTCCAGACGCGGCTCGAGTCGGCCATCACCTCCGCCGTCGCCTACTCGCCCAGCGGCTCCTTCAGCCCCGGCGCACTGACCACGGCGCTCCAGGCCTATGCCAAGGCGTTTCCCGACACGCC
>JAKAUH010000310.1 GCA_021818605.1 Planctomycetota bacterium | reverse complement strand
GGACAGCCCCCTCGAACGCCGACGCGTCATGCCCGTCGACGAACCGGTCGAGCAACGGGCCGTCCGCCAGCGCGCCGATGGCCCCCACCTCGAAGAGGGCCTGCATCTCCGGGCTCGGAGAGTCGCTTCGCATCGGTGCCCGGCTCCCCTAAACTGGAATGATCTGGCGCACTTCCCGTCGCGGAACTGCCAGGCGGAATCGGCCCGACACCTTCGGACGGCTTCGAAGATGCCCGCCTCCTTCGAAGATGCCCACGTTTTCGCGAGGGCCCCTTCGAAGGTGTCACACGTCGCGGGGGCATCTTCGAAGGCCGCAGGGGATCTTCACGGGTGGAAGAAAAGGCTCCGGCCGGCTCCGCGGAGACGCAATCCGGCACAAGATGGCGACTCTCGGGTCGCCAATCCCCGCCGCATGGCCTCGCCGATGACCGGGTCCGATCTCGTCTTCACCAGGGTATTACCGGATCCCGAGCGGTTTCATACGTTCGTTTCGGGAATCGCGCGGAATTCCGGCCTGGACGGCGGTCGTCCCCACGCGAGGCAGGCGAATCTACCCGGTCCTCCGCCTTTCCGTGGGTGTTCCTGCGATCGGCGGAGCGTCCCGGCTCGGGGATTCACTTCGGACCATCGAGGGCGACCTGGGCCTCGAGGGCCCGGATGGCGTCGCGGAACGCGATGTTATGGGGCTGGAGCCGAGAGGCCCGGCGAAGGGTTTCGAGCGCCTCGCCGGGTTGGTGGAGATACATCTGGCACTGGAACAGACCGCCGAGCGCGCCGAAGTGATAGGGGTTGAGGCTGATCACGCGCTGGCAGTCGTGTGCGCTGGCGGCGAATCGCCCCTGCTGGAAGTAAATGATCGCCCGCTGGTTGTATGCCTCGGCGAAGTCAGGAGCGGTGGAGATCAGCCGCGAGACCATTTCCTCGGCGTGGCGAAGGTCGCCACGCTCGGCGACCTGCATCGCCCGCTGGAGGGCCTGGTTATTCTCGGCCGAGCCGGCGTGGAACCAGATCGACCAGAGCGAGCTCTCGGCGAGCCGGCGGACGACTGGGTCCTCGTCGCCGAGCGCGCGGCCGAGGATCGGGTTGCTGCGGCGATATCCCCCGACCGAGCCGAGCGCCGCGGCGGCCGCGCGCCGGGTGTTCACGGACCGGGACCCCGCCAGGAGCCGGCCGAGCGATTCCTCGCTGTAGCGCGCGGCCACGCGGTCGCGAAAGGCGTCGAGATCCCGGTCGTCGAGGAGTCGCCGAAAATACTCGTCGAGCAAATCTCCGTTGTCGATCATGTGGGCGCGGTCCGCCATCCCGGCACGGCCGAGCCCTCCGCGCGCGACGACCGCGCCGGCGAATCCCCAGGCAATCCCCAGCCCGATCACGAGCCAGAGTCCAATCAGTCGGCCGGTCGAGGGAACGGTCGAGTGCGTCATGGCGAACGTCTCCCCGCGGTCACCCGAGAACGAGCGGCCGGCACCTCAGATCGGTCTGGGCATGACCCTGTCTCACAGGTTAGCGTCCCAAACAGGCCGCGGTCCAGAGTCCAGACGCTGGCATGCGCCGCCGCGGCAGGACTGGGAACGAACCGCGGCGCACCTCAATGGAAGGTATCGAGCGCCGTCCGCTGATCGCGATCGATGCTGAAGAGGCGATCGAGGTTGGCCGTCCGGAAAACCCCCTGGATCACCGGAGAGAGCTCGCAGAGGCGGAGTTTGCCGTTGGAAGCCGCCACGCGGCGCTGGAGGAGGATGAGCTTGCTGAGCAAGGTACTCGAGACGAGATTGATGTCGGTGAAATCGAGGACCAGCCGGATCGGGCTCCCGTCGTTCGGCAGGGCCGCCAGGATCTGGTCGGCCACCTCGCGGACGGTGCGCTCGTCAAAGAGGTGTCGGTCGTGGAACCGAATCACCTGGACACCATTGATCTCACTCACCTGGATCCTGGGAGTGACGGCCATCGTTCTGCCCCCGCAAAAGGCCCGCGTGCTCGACCGGAGTGGCGTCCTCTGGATCGGCGGCTGGGTGGGCGAAGGGACCGGGAGCCGCACGATCGACCGGGCCCACCCGCGAGCGCCGGCTGAAATCATCGTCGGAGAGCCCCGGCCGATCAAGGACAAAGCCGCGAAATCCGCCGGGAGTCGGGGTATCTTCGCCCGACCGAGGTCGGGCGGGAGTTCACGACGGTTCCCGGCCCGAGGACCGGCGGCGCATCCGCGAGCCCAGCCCGGTGCCCGGCGGCGCGGGAAGCCGCTCGGGGCGGGGCGCGTCCTTCTCGAGCGTGTCGGGGCCGGGGCGGCCGCGGATGACTTGCAGAGCCGCCTCGCGGTCGGTCTCGAAGCCGAAGAGGGATTCCAGCCGGCTGGCGCGGAAGACCTCGGTGACTGTCGGCTCGACGTTGCAAAAGACGATCCGGCCGCCGTGCTGGCGGATGATCCGCTGGAGGGCCACGAAGTTCCCCAGCGCGGCCGAACCCGCGAAGCCGACGCCGCTGAGGTCGACGACCAGCTCGGGACGGCCCGGACCTCGCAGGTGGGCCTCCACATGCTGGCGCAGGTCCTGGACCGGGGCGGGGTCAAGCCGCAGGCAGTCCCAGAACTCCGCGACCAGGATCCCGTCCATATTATGGATCTGTACAGAAGGTTTAAGCATCGATGTCCTGCCGCCGGATTGCCGGTGCAGTGGAAGTTTGGGTGATCTGGAGGAGTGGGTCGCGATGACCGGCCACCCGGCTGCTCCTTCCTGCCGGGTCGATGCGGGACCAGCAGATTGTACCGGATGGGGAAATCGATCGGACGATCCGGGTCCGACGAACATCCTACGGAACTCGGAGCCGGAGAGCTAGCCGATCGCGCCGATCGTACTCCGCGCCGAACGGCGGCGGTCGGTACAATCCTTGCAATCGGTCGGCCGGACGGCGCGAGCCGGCTCCGGCGATCACCACCCGGTCGGCCGCGTCCGATCCTCAAATACGGGAAGCATCCGTGTCGATGTGATGGTCGCCGGCGCGAGGCGCCCGTCCCGGCCGGCAGGATTGGGTTTGGGAGAGGATACCGATGCGACGGATCTTGCTTTGCTGGATCGCCTGGTCGGCCATCTCGGTCGGCGCGTCGTCCGCTTGCCGGGCGCAGTCCGACTGGCTGACGACGGTCTTCCCCGAGCGTGCCTACGACTTCGGCACCGTGGCCCGCGGCTCGCAGATCCGCCACGCCTTCCCGATCGTCAACCGGACCAATTCCGAGATCCACATCGCCGATTGGCGGACCAAGTGCGGCTGCACTGACGTGAAGGTCGGCGCCCGGGTGATTCCGCCGGGCACGCAGACGACCGTCGAGGCGACGATCAACACGACAAATTTCCAGGGGTACAAGCCGTCGGGGCTCACCCTGATTCTCGACCGGCCCGTGTTCGCCCAGGTGGACCTGAACGTCACCTGCTTCATCCGCGGCGACATCGTGCTGAGCCCCGGTCAGGCCGATTTCGGCACGCTGCGGCGCTCCAGCAAGCTGCCCACGACGTCGCTGGAGCTCACCTATGCCGGCGGCCGGCCCGACTGGGACATCGTGCAGATGAAGACCCAGTCCGACAAGGTCAAGGCCGTGGCGAAAGAGACGGGCCGGTCGGTCGACGGCCAGATCCACTGGCAGATCACGGCGACCCTGCAGCCGGGGGTCGCCAACGGCTACTTCAAGGACCAGATCACGCTGATCACCAACGACTCGCCGGCGCAGACGATCCCGATCTCGGTGCTGGCCAACGTCCAGAGCGCGGTATCGGTGACCCCGTCGATCATCAACCTCGGCCGGGTCCGCGCCGGCGAAACGATCGCGCGGGTCAACCTGCTGCACGTCCGGTCGTCGTCGCCATTCAGTCTGAGCAAGGTCTCCGCCACTTCGCCCGAACTCGAGGCGCAGGAGGCCCGCCCGGGCGCGGCGGCCGACCACGTGCTGACCCTCAAGCTGAAGGCCCCGACCGAACCGGGGCCGTTCCACGCCGTGCTCAAGGTCGAGACCGACATGAAGAACGAGCCCGTCGCGCAGGTCAAGGTCTTCGCGACCGTGGCCCCGCAGTAATTCGGGCTCGCGTCCACCGACAATCGGATCCGGCGGCGGCTCAGCGCCGCCGCTTCGGCTGGATGCCGTCGAGGCTGGCGATCGCCTGGTCGATGAGGCTCGCGGGGTCGTGCTTCGCATGGTCGCTCCCCGCGCCGGCCTGTCGGGCCAGCGACCTCACGTGAGTTCTCGAAACCGCCGCCTCGGCGACGCGGACCTTCGGAGTGGCCGAGCCGGATCCCGGCATCTTCGGCCGGGCGTATCCCGCCTGGAACGGGAACGCGGCGAGCGTCCTTGCCGGGAAGGCGGTGAACTGGGCCACGTAATTCGTGCCCGGCGCTCCGTTGCCCGTGGGATAGGAGCCGTAGAACCGGCCCGCCAGCAGGTTGCCGGCGACATCGAACATCCCCGCGGCGAGCACCTGCACCGTGTAGTGCCCGGGGTTGAGCGCCTTGCCGTGATTGAACACGACCACCGCCTCGTCGACCGAGGTCGGCGTTGCGCCCGCGATCACGGTGACGCTCGTCGGCACGATCATCTTGCGGACCGGGATGCGGTTGTTCAGCGGCCTCGCCGAGAGCTGGTAGCTCGCCCCGTTGGAGAGCGCGGGCAGGGACATCCCGGCCAGATTGTCCTGGAAATAGACGTCCAGCTCACCGCGAAGCCGTTTGAAGACGATGTTGGTGATCACCGGGGCCGAGGTGTCGATGACGACCGTGCCCAGGCCCAGCGAGACCGAGCCGCCCGAGGTCGTGGCCGTGGCCGAGACCTGGTACGAGCCCTGCGCCAGCGGTGAGCCGACGACGGTGGCCGCCCAGGCGCCGGCGCTATTCGCGACCCCGCTGGCGATCGGGACGGGCGAGGCGGTCGATCCGGTCGGCGTGACGTAGACCTCGATCACAGCGCCCGGCGTCGCTCCGCCCACGAACGTCGGCGTGGTGACGTTGGTGATCCCGTCGCTGTTGCTTACGCCCGAGTCGCTCTGCGGGCTGAGCCGGCCCCAGGTGAACACCGGAGGCGTGGGTGTCGGCGGCGGCGGATCGGTGATGACCACGGGCGACGAATCGGTGCCGACGATGACGCCGGCCGCGTCGCGGATCGACACGCTCAGATCATACTTGCCGGGAGTTGTATACGTGTGACCGCTGGTCGACACCGTGAATGCCGAGGCCCCGGGCAAATCCGCCGGCGCGAGCGTGGCCGGAACGGTCGGCGACCCGTCGCCGTAGTCGACGTTCGCGTCTTAGCCGACGTAATCCAGGCCCGGCGATTCGTGGTAGAACGGCACCGAGACCGTGGCCACCGTCAGGTTGCCGGTCGGGACGCCATTATTCCCGGTGATCCCGGTCGCGACCCGGATCGAGGGATACTGAACGCTCGCCCTCAACGGGATCGTGAGACTCTGACCGGTCCCGACAGCGTAGAGGTTGATCGTTCCCGCGTAGCTCCCCGCCGCGGCGTAGGTGTGCGTTCCGCTGATGGCGAAGGCACCCTCAACGCTGGGGTCGGCGGTGATCGTCGCTCCGCTCAGCGCCGAGCCGTCGCCCCAGTTGATCAATGCCGTGTATGCGCCGGGATCGGTCGGGCCATTCGGGTTGGTAAAAACCGCCAGCTCGCCCGAGGCCGAGGTGCCGGCCGTGGCCGAAAGTGCCATCGTCGAGCTGAGCTGGATGTCGGCGACCGAGGCCGTCGCGGTCGTCCCGCCGACGGC
>JAKAUH010000768.1 GCA_021818605.1 Planctomycetota bacterium | reverse complement strand
GGTCAGGGCCGATCGGCCCGGCCGCGGCACGGGCGGGCCGAGATCGACGTGCACCGGCGGGCCGCGTGTCTGGTAAAATGGCCGAAGTCCCGATGCCCCGCGGCGCTCGCTCGCTCGATCGGACAGCTTGAGGTGCGGGAAGCGATAGAGGACAGGAAGCGATAGAGGACAGGCATAATTCCGCCGCTGGGATCTCCATGCAACCTGGCGATCACGGCGGTACGACGCAACGGAAAAGTGCCTGTCCTTTGAGACGGTTTTGGCGATCACGGCGGCACGACGCAACGGAAAAGTGCCTGTCCTTTGAGACTGTGTCCTTTGAGACTGTTTGCCAGGCCTTGAGTCGATCGGATCCGACCCGGCCGAGGCGAAGCCGGCCGGACGAGCCGAGCGGACCGGGGAACGAGATGCGTACCGGTTTCCGCGATCGTCCCGGCTTCCGCGCTCGCGCACCGATTAAGCCTTCCGCGCATGGGCGGGACGCGTATACTTCTGTAGAGCCACTGTGATCTCGAATGAGGGGGGTCGGACCATGGACCTGCATGACGAAGACCCGGATCGCCAGACGACGAGGGAGGCTCTGCCGCAGGATCGAGAACGCCCGGCAACTCCCCGCCTTGCGCCATGCAACGACGCTCACGGCCGCGTTCTCCCCATCACGCCCGAGGAGCAGGCCCGGAATGCCAGGGCGATCGCCGCCTTCATCGAGCGGGTGAAGGCCATGCCCGATGAAGACCCGCCAGGGGCGTGGGAAGAGGCCATGCGCGACCTCGATGCGCATCGCCCCCACCGCAAGCTCTTCGAGGGGCTCTATTGACCATGGCAACGCTGATCCTCCTGGACAGCGGGCCGCTCGGCCTGATGGTCCGCGCCCCGAACAAACCGCAAGTCGTTCACTTCAACGCGTGGCTCAATGCCATCCTGGCGGCCGGCGCAACGATCATCATCCCGGAGATCGCCCACGACGAAGTCCGTCGCGAACTCCTGCGAATTCGCGCCGTCGGCAGTCTGCGGCGACTCGATTTCGCGCTCGATCCGAGCAGCGGCTTCCGACAACTGACCCTGACACCCGACGCGATGATCAGGGCCGCGGAATTCTGGGCCTTCGTTCGGCAGACGGGCGCCCCCACGGCGTCGCCCGATGCCCTCGACGCCGATGCCAGACTCGCCGGGCAAGCGGCGCTCGCCGGCGGGCCCGGGGACGCCGTCACCATCGCGACGACGAACCTGGCGCACTTGAACCGTTTCCCCGGGATCGACGCCCAGACCTGGGATCAGATCCGTTAGAATCTTACTCCGTAGGTTGGCTGCGCCTTGCGCGCATCGGGTGGAGGAGGAGTTTCACGCAGAGACGCAGAGAAAGCAGAGACGCAGAGAGAAGAGCTGCTGGTCGAGTTCGATTCGATCGTTCAAGCCGGGTCGGGTCGGCGACGGGAATGGCGCTCGACGAGCCGCATGGCCGCATTTTCCGGTCTTCTCTGCACTACTAATCCCGAGAATCTTGTACGCCGCGCAAGATTGTCAAGCTGGGCCAAGGTCCCGATCAGCAGGCCGTCACCTGACGCCCCGATCTCAACTGACCACTGACCACTGACCACTGACCACTGACCACTGCGGCCGAAGGTCGCGCTGCGTCTCTGCTCCCTCTGCGACTCTGCGTGAAATCTGGTCGGGATGCCCCGGGTTGCGGCCGTGCCGCGTTAGGGATAAGGAGCGGCCGATCGACCGCCGGCCGGGTCGAATTGCCCGAACCCGCCGGGAAGCTGCTCCGCGGCCCGATCCCGGCGTCCCCGCTTGCCGACGTCAAATAGCGTCCGACGACCGCTCTCGATGGCTTCGGTGGCTTCGGAACGAGCCCGTCCCCGTTCTACGTTCCGAAAATCGCCGCGTGCCGGTTCTCCGTTCCGTGCGATGCGGCGGTCCCGTCCGGCCCGGCGGGCAACCGGGCGCGGGCGGCAAGCCGAAATCCGGCATGGCCCGGCTTTTCTTTCTACCAGGCGGCGCGGAGCGCGGGACGCCGGGCGGTCGGGGTCGGCGTCGGCGTCAGCGTCACGGAGCGGACGGTCGGGGGCCGGGAAATCTAGCTGCGTCCCCGTATCAGCGTCCCTAGCTGCGTCCCCGTATCAGCGTCCGTATCAGCGTCGTCCCCGTATCAGCGTCTGTTGAACGAGGTGGCTTTGCTGTCAATGGCGTTCGCCCCTGCCGTACCCGCCGACGAGGCGCTGGCGATCCGCGACGAGGTAGGATTCTTCCAGGCGGTCCGAGCCGGGCTGGTCAAGTACACGCCGCCCGGCGCCCGGTCGCCAGAGGACTTGGACCACGCGATCCGCCAGCTCGTGTCGAGGGCAATCTCCTCGGATCGGGTGATCGACATCTTCGCCGACGCCGGACTCAACAGACCGGAGATCTCGATCCTCTCTGATGAGTTCCTGGCCGAGAAAACCTCGTATCAAGCAATGTAAAGCAGGCTATTGCGAGCAGCGCCGCCACTTGGCATAATGGCAGAGATTACAGCCGATCAGTCAAAGGCGTCGATGCAGAGCGGGGGTCAGTCGAGAAACAGCCGCGACACTCTGAGCTCGGCAGCCAATCTAGGAGCATAGCGACGATGGCCACCATGTCGGTCGACTGCCAATGTGGACTCAGACTGCGCATCGCCCCCGAGCACGCGGGACGCCAGGCGAAATGTCCAGGTTGCGGCCGGGCTCTCCAGGTTTCACTCATCTTGGTTCATCGAGGGCCTGATCAACAATCCGCAATCGAACTTCAGCCCCAGGTGCAGGCTCTGACTCCCCCGCCGATCCTCGATCTAACCGCGAATACCCTGCCAGCTGGGGAGAGCCGATCGCAACTCCGCTCTCATCTCTCGATGCCAGTGTGGATTACGGCGGGCGTCTTGAACCTGTGTCTCATCGTGGTAGCAGTTTCCATCGTCGT
The DNA here is from genome assembly GCA_021818605.1 of Planctomycetota bacterium. Taxonomy (GTDB): domain Bacteria; phylum Planctomycetota; class Planctomycetia; order Isosphaerales; family Isosphaeraceae; genus JAKAUH01. The sequence continues at coordinate 2,836 of JAKAUH010000768.1, read as the reverse complement.
CTCTCTGCGATCCCACCAGCAAACCATCCCGCCCGCAGGTCCAGCCCTTGCGCAGATCCCAACTCCGAATCCGGCCCAGCACCTTCAGGACGCCAAGCCTGTGTCCCCTGCGGCCATCCACGTGCAAACCGATCCGACGTGGATCGGAAAGTGGGTGGTTCAGAAAAACGCCGACTTCAAGCTCAGGGCCGGGAACCAACTCGTCGAACCGAAGGGCCGATTCTACTCTTATCGCGTCGAGTTAATGAAAGATGATTCGGTCGAGCTCAAAGCCGATGAAGGGAGACTGCGCGGATGGGCAGCGGCCGACCAGGTCATCCCCATTGAGCAGGGCATAAACTATTACACCGAGCAGATTCGCTCCAACTCAAACGATGCCTTCTCCTACGCGATGCGAGGCATCCTCCGGAGAATGAAAGGGGAACTCGATATCGCCTTAGCCGACCTCAACGAGGCCATCCGACTAGGTCCCCCCCGCGCCGGGGTCTTGATCTCTCGGGGAATCACGTGGTCGTTCAAGCACGACTACGACCGAGCCGTGGCCGATTACAGCGAAGCCATTCGGCTCGACCCTCAGTTCGCCGCTGCCTACAGCAACCGTGGCGACGCGCTCTCAGCGAAGGGTGAATACGACAAGGCCATAGCGGACTACGATCAGGCCCTCAGGCTCGATCCCCAGGTCGCCATGACGTACTACGGACGAGGCTACGCTTTGGGGGCCAAGCGTGCGTACGACCAATCGATCGCGGACCTCACCGAGGCCATCCGACTCGATCCCCAACTCGCCGAAGCCTACGCATTGCGCGGCGCCGCCTGGAAAGAGAAGGAGGAGTACGACAAGGCCATCACCGACCTCGGCCAAGCGATCCGACACGATCAACGGTCCGCCGGAGCCTACTACGTTCGCGGGCTCTGCTGGTCGTACAAGAAGGAAAATGAGAAGGCCATTGCCGACTTCGACCAAGCTATTCGGCTCAATCCACAAGGTGGCTCCGCCTACCACAATCGCGGCCTCGTCTGGGGCGAGAAGCGAGAGTATGACAAGGCCATTGCTGACTTCAGTGAAGGCATCCGCCTCGATCCCGGAGACGGCAGCTCTCACTACAACCGCGGCATAATGTACACAAAGAAACAAGAATATGACAAGGCAATCGCTGATTATGCTGAGGCGCTCAGGCTCGATCCCGCAGCGACCGTCGCTCATTATTACCGCGCTGTCGCCCTGTTCCTTGCAGGCCGCGACGGCGCACTGGAGGAGACAAAGACATTCCTGGAGGCGGCCGGCTGGCGACATAAGCTCTCGATGTATGCCGTTCTCTTGGGCTACTTCTCCGCCCGTCGCACCGGGCAGACCAACAGTGCTAAGGCACTCCTCAAAGAAGCCGCAGCCCGTTGCGACACCTCGGCGTGGCCATTTACCATCATCAAGTACCTTCTTGGTAAGACGGGCGAAACCAGGATTTGGAAGGATGCCACGGACAATGACAAGATGACCGAAGCATATTCATACTTTGGCCTTTCACTTCTAGCTGAAGGGCGGACAGCAGAGGCCGGCGCGTATTTCCGTTGGGTTAAGGACCATGGCAATCCGGAATTCTTCGAGTTCTCGTCTGCCGTCGCCGAGTTGAAACGGCTCGAAGCGAAGAGCCAACGGCGCGGCGTCCCCTGATACAAGAAGCAGATGGCTTGAACGTGCGTGGCAGCCGATCCCATCATGGGACGGGCCACAGGTAAATCACCCTGACGGTTGGGGTCCTGACGGTTGGGGTCGCCCCACAAAGGACAGGCATACCGATGGCGGCACGTCCATGGATGCTGGCAATCGCGATGGTGTCAGGCGACTGAAAAATGCCTGTCCTTTGACTCTCCCGCCTTCCATCGCGAGGCCGAGTCCATCCTGGCCGACGCGCCCGCCGACCTGCCGGGCGACGTGTTCGCTCCGCGGTAGAACCGGATGGCTCGGAGGAGACGACCGTCGCGCAACGAGATTGCCCGCCCCGAGCGAATCTGGGACAATCGAACTCGCCTTGGCGATGCGAACCTGATGGCCTGTCGGGACACCACGGACGAGGCGTTCATGGCGTTCACGATCAAGTTTTCAATCAATGCGCGTGATCATCTCGGTCGCCTGCCGAAGCGCGACCAGCGAATTCTGGTGGATGCCATCGCGGTCCATCTGACTCACCAGCCAGATCACCCGACCCGACATCGTAAGAGGCTGGAGGACAATCCGCTCGCGCCCTGGGAGTTACGTGTCGGAGACTTTCGGGTCTTCTATGATGTGGATCACGAAGACTAGCTTGTCATCGTCGTCGCGATCGGAGAGAAAGTTCACGACCATCTTCGGATCGGTGACGAGGAGATCGAGCTATGAAAGTCCTGCCGTCGGAAGAGACGACATTGACCGTGCCCGAACTGGCGGAGTTGGTCAAGGAGGGGCCGCTCATCTTGACGCGCAACGGTCAACCGTGGCTTACGGTCAAGGATGTCTCCGAATCCGATTGGGAATCGATTTCCCTGGCCTCCAACCCGCGGTTCAGGGACCTGATCGAAGAGTCGCGGCGCTCGTATCGAGAGAAGGGCGGCATCCGTCTGGAGGATCTCCGCCGAGAACTCGGACTGGACGATGACTCGGGATCGAACGCGGCGGGGGAAGGCGGCAATGGTTCCTGAGCCTCATCAGCGAAGTTGTTGCGACGGAACCCCCTGGATTCATCTATGGAGAAGAAGATCAGCCCGAAATCGACCCCAGCGGCGGAGACGATCCGGAGGGCGGCGAAGGCCTCCCGCTCGATGACGGTCCGGGAGCGGCTCCAGCTCATGCTCAAGGCGGGGC
>JAKAUH010000696.1 GCA_021818605.1 Planctomycetota bacterium | reverse complement strand
CCGAGCGTATAACCCCGGCAAGGAAGATCCTCAAGTAGGTCAGGCTCTCAGCCTGACAGTGAAGGCGAGTCAGGCTGAGAGCCTGACCGACTTTTCTGCCGGCGTAATAGCCATGTACCAACGTGCCTGGAGTCGCCGCGGGCCTCGACCTCGAGGTCGCGAGAGCGCTTCTCCTGCTCGGCGAGCCGGGCGACGACCTCGGCGAGCTTCGTCGCCCCCGACCGGCTCCGGGAGTGTCGAGCCGACGAGCGCCCGATCCCGGATCGTGAACACGGGCAGCCCACCAATGGCTCCGTGGCGAGGAATCTGTCCATGATCCGCCGTTCTCGACCCTCCGATCGCGGGCACCGATCCGTGCCATTCGTGCAATCCGTGGCCGATCTCCCGCGACCCGGCGCCGGTCGCCCTGCTGAACCTGAACACCTGGACCATCGGGGGAAAACCGTGCTGGACAGCCCTCGCCCGCTCTGCTAGCCTCCCGTCCGCTCTCGACCGAGGACCGCGTGGACAAGGATGCCCACGGTTATGCCCGCCATCGCCCGTGCTCGACTCGCCGCGAAAACGGAAACGGAAACGGAAACGGAAACCGAGGCCGAAGCCAAAACCCTCGGCATCGCCCCCGGGCGGCTCCGGCCGCACCCGCTGAGCCTCTCCATCTACGGCGACCCCACGGCTGAGATCGACGACCTGCTGCCGAGCGTCCGCGAGCACGGCATCCTCGTCCCCCTGGTCGTCGCATCCCCCGGCCTGGCCGCCGGGACCTGGGAGGTTCTCTCCGGCCACCGACGGCTTGCCTGCGCCCTGGCCCTCCGGCTGTCCGAGATCCCCTGCCAGGTCCGTCGACTGCCCCGCGGGACCGCTCGCGCGGCCGCGATCCTCGAATACAACCGCCAGCGCTGCAAGACGTTCAGCCAGCTCATGCGCGAGGCCGACACCCTCGAAACTCTCTGGGCCGCGGATGCCGACGCCCGCCGGACGGCCAACCTCCGCCGCGGCCGCCCCGAAGAATCCGAATGGGACAATGCCGATACCGCCGACTGTCGGAATTCCGACGCTCGGACAGAGCAGAACAATTCCAGCGACCACGCCCTCGATACGCCCTCGCGTCCCAGCGGCCGCGGCCGCGGCCGGACCGATACCGCGATCGCCCGCCACCTGGGTCTGGGCGGCAAGGACCTGTACCGCCAGGCGCGGGCCGTCTGGCGGATGGCCGTCACGGGCGATGCCCGGGCCGCCAGCGCGGTCGCCCAGCTCGACGCCGGGACGAAAACCGTCCACGCCGCCTACAAGGACCTCCGCCGCCGCGACCGGTTCAGCTCCGATTTCCGCCCGACGCCTTATGACGTCTGGGCATTCCGCCACGACCGGGCCTTCGGCATCCCTCACCCCGGCTCGATCCCGCCGGGGCTGGTCGCGCATACGCTCCACTACTTCACCGAGCCGGGCGCGCTGGTGGTCGACCCCATGGCCGGCGGCGGCACCACGCTCGACGTCTGCCAGTCGATGGGCCGACGCTGCCTCGCCTACGACCTCCACCCCACGCGCCCCGAGATCCATCCCCACGACATCCGACTCGGCTTCCCCCGCGAGACCGACGGCTGCGACCTGGTCTTCTGCGACCCGCCCTACCACACCATGCTCGCGCGCCAGTACGCACCCGACGCTGTCTCGTCGGCCCCGCTATCGGAGTGGGTCGTCTTCCTCGAGACCCTGGCCCGCAACGCCTACCAGACCCTCCGCCCCGGCGGCTACCTGGCGCTCCTGCTGGCCGCGCAGTCCGAGAAGGACCTCCCCGCCGGCTTCGGCTACCTCGACCACGCCTTCCTCGGATACGCCGCCACCCGACGCGCCGGGTTCCTCCCCGAGCGCCGGATCAGTTGCCCCATGGATGGCGCCTACCTGCCCCAGGACGTCCGCCGCGCCCGGGTCGAGGGCCGCCTCCTCGGCCAGGTCCGCGACCTCCTGGTCGTCCGCAAGCCATCCCGCAGCCAGGAAGCCCTTGCCGACCCCGCCACGCTTATCCTGGAATCACGCCTTTTCGACCTTGCACCAACGGGAAATCCGACTGTTTGAATTGTTCATAACACCTGCCATTCTGGCGGCTGCCATTTTGTCCTTTGAGGGGCAACATACACCGCGCAGGCGCAAACACCTTTGCGACAACAATTCGGCAGGACACCTGCTCGACCAGTCGGAATGAGAATCAGGTCCAGGGGAGATATGTCGCAGGATTGTGACCGCGCGATCGGTGTTGGTCCGACCACGGACCACGGATCTCTCAAGAGAAGCACGCCAGCTCGTAGACCTTGCCGCGGATGAAGGGATTGGAGAGCGTGGGGTTGCGGCGGACGAGCGGCTCGGGGAGCTGTTCGATCGCCTGCTGGACGAGTTCGTCAAGCTGTTCGGGGCTGAGCTGCTCGATCATGTACGCCATGGCAGCCTCCTCGGCGGCCTGCTGGTCGGCCTCGCGGGCCTGCTGTCGGCGCGCGTCGATCTGCTTGAGCTGACTCTCCAGCTCGCGGCGGCGGCTCTCGAGCCGGGTGGCGACCTGGGGCAGCAGGTCGTACCCGTCCTCGATCCCCGCGCGAATGTATCCGGGCCCGTTCTGAAGCTTCCCCTGACTCTGGAGATAAAAGGCGTTCAGAAGCACCTTGGCCACCGCCTCGGGGTCCTTCTGCGCCAGTAAACGCTGGGCAAGCTGACCGGGAATCCCCTGGTTGGTCAAAAGTTCCTGCAAATCAACAGCAACAAGGAGCCGTCCCTCGGCTGTCAGGCGGAACGGCGTCCCCGGAATCGGCACCGTCGTTGTCTGATCGTCTTTCGATGATGGTTCTTGTTTGGGCCTGCTTGTCGGGCCTGTCGGGCCGAGCCCCTGGGCCGCGACTGTCCCAGTTTCTGGACCACTCCCAGTCGCCACCTCTAAAGATTCTGGAACACTCAGAGGGGGTAGGTCTAAAGAAAGTGGACCGGTACTGCTTGCCTTTTCGGCCGGGTTGGCGGCCTTCGCCTTCGACCGCGAGGGCCGCTCCGGGGCCTGGCGAATGATCCGATAGGCCGTCGACCGCCCCTTGGCCTTGCTGGCCGCCAGCAGTCCTATCTGGGTGAGCTGCTCGATGGCCGCCAGCACGGTCTGCCGGCTCAACCCGGCCTGGCGGGCGATCGTGCGGATGCTGGGATACGCCCAGTCAGTTCCGAAATCGGAATAGAGCCCGATCACCAGGTAGACCTTGATCGCCGAGCCCCCCAGCGTCTTGAACGCCTCGGAGCGGAGCAAGTCGTGCTCGACCCTGAAGAAGTAGTTCATGGTTCCCGGGGACTACCTGTTGTCTGTCGGCTATCGAGAGAGGCGGTGAAGCAAGGCGACCGCCCGTCGTCATGGACCCAGCTCGAGGCGAAGTCGAAGGCAAAAGGCGGAATCGGGAGGATCGCGGCCTAGGGACCGACCACCGACCAACCCTCCTCGGGGCCCGGCGGATCCGAGATGTAATAGGTCTTCACCTTGCCGCGCTGGCGGGTCGTCGAGACCACCAGCCCCAGTGCCTCCAGGCGTGCCAGGCAGTCGATCACCGTGGGACACGACAACTTCGTCCGGCTCATCAGGTGGCCCAGGCTCATCGTCACACTCCGGTCCGGCAGACCGCCGCTGGCCTCGATGATGGCCAGGTAGACCTTGATCGCCTCCCCCCGCAGCCGCGCCAGGTAGCCTCGATCGAACAACACTGTCTTGACCCAATCCTGCTGCGTCGCCTGCGACATGGTGGCTGGCATGACAGCACGCCTCCATCGAAGAAGCTTCTCGGGGCACGCGGCGGTCCCGGCTCGAGCGAGGGCGAGGTGTGAATCGGGGTGAGGGCCAGGAGGACGCGCTGGCGAGGGGAAACGCGGTCCGCGGTTCACGGTCGGCACGGACCAGGCCGCCGGTCGGACATCGGCACGGCCTGGGCTGCCAGCAAGGTAAATCGGACGGGCAAGGCCCTGGACTCAAGCCAAAGGTCTGATGACGGAAAGAAGGAACTGGTAGGACGTTCCGACGCGATGCTCGGCTCAGCCCCGCCGTCTCGATGAGGAAATCGTGATTTTTCCGGGGTGGAGTGTTGACCTCGGGGATTTCCCGGCTATCATTGCTTTTGCCTCGCGACTGAAACCGAAGTCGAACGACGGCCGGTGTGAGCTGCCGAGAAGGCACCTCAAGCCGGCCGATGGTGTCGAGGGATGTGACATCGCCGAGGCAACACCCGCCCCGACCAGATCGTGCGAACCCGGTGCAAATCGGGGCCGTGGGAACAGACGGCGGGATCGCTCTTTGACAATTCGGTCGATGGAATTCGTCAGCCAAACACAACGAGACGAAGGTAAGAGTATTCGTCGCGTCAAGAACCCTTGAGGGGGGCCGGCGTGCGAGTGGTCGTGAGGACACCCGATCCGGTGGGTCCACCGGAAAGGCTGTCGGGATGGCTCGCACAGGACCGGCACACGCTCCGGGTGGTTCGGTGGAGGTGGCAACGATGGCGGAAGCCCGCAAGGGCGTCCGGTATCCGAGCTGTCTCAGCGAATCGCAAGGTGCGGTGCGACCAGTTTTTTCCTCAACCCTTTCGGGTGGGGACCGGGAGCCGGACGAGAGGCCGCGCAAGCGGTGGATCGCCGGAAACCGACTCATTTTTGAAGGGTTTGATCCTGGCTCAGAATGAACGTTGGCGGCGTGGATTAGGCATGCAAGTCGAACGGATCCGGTCGCAAGACCGGGTCAGTGGCGCAAGGGTGAGTAAGGCGACGGTAACCAGCCCCATGGTTGGGTATAGCCGCGGGAAACTGCGGGTAATCCCCAGCGACGTCCGTGTCGGGCATCCGACGTGGACCAAAGCTCTGGCGCCGTGGGACGGGCTGTCGTGGTATTAGGTCGTTGGCGGGGTAACGGCCCACCAAGCCTATGATGCCTACCGGGCGTGCGAGCGTGGCCCGGCACACTGGGACTGAGACACTGCCCAGACTCCTACGGGAGGCTGCAGTCGAGAATCTTCGGCAATGGGCGCAAGCCTGACCGAGCGACGCCGCGTGGAGGATGAAGGCCTTCGGGTTGTAAACTCCTGTCGAGGGGGAAGAAGGTCGGGTAACCGGCTTGACCGATCCCTGGAGGAAGCACGGGCTAAGTTCGTGCCAGCAGCCGCGGTAAGACGAACCGTGCGAACGTTATTCGGAATCACTGGGCTTAAAGCGCGTGTAGGCGGATGGGGACGTCGGTTGCTGAAATCCCCCGGCTCAACCGGGGAACGGGCGCCGAAACGAGCCGTCTGGAGGGACGTAGGGGGACCTGGAACTTCCGGTGGAGCGGTGAAATGCGTTGAGATCGGAAGGAACGCCCGTGGCGAAAGCGAGGTCCTGGACGTCTTCTGACGCTGAGACGCGAAAGCTAGGGGAGCGAACGGGATTAGATACCCCGGTAGTCCTAGCTGTAAACGATGGGCACTGGGTAGGGGGCTCGCCGATGGGCTCCCTGCCGTAGGGAAACCGTGAAGTGCCCCGCCTGGGGAGTATGGTCGCAAGGCTGAAACTCAAAGGAATTGACGGGGGCTCACACAAGCGGTGGAGCATGTGGCTCAATTCGAGGCTACGCGAAGAACCTTATCCTGGGCTTGACATGCACGGATTAGCCGGCGGAAACGTCGGTGACGCCGCAAGGTGGAACGTGCACAGGTGCTGCATGGCTGTCGTCAGCTCGTGCCGTGAGGTGTTGGGTTAAGTCCCGTAACGAGCGAAACCCCTGTGATCAGTTGCCAGCGCGTCAAGGCGGGGACT
>JAKAUH010001110.1 GCA_021818605.1 Planctomycetota bacterium | reverse complement strand
CCGACGCCGCGTCGCCCAGGCTGGTTGTGCGTCAACAGTCATGGATTGTGGGCATCCCTGGGGTCAACGGAACGGGAGATGTCGATCGCGGCGCGCGGCCCCCTGTCATTACGAGGTCCGCCCCGCCCTGGTTCGCGCCGGCCCCGAGGCCGGGCGCCTTCACGCTCCAAAAAATGGGGTCCGGCTCCGAGCCTTCGAGGTGCCTGTCCCCATCTCCTGGAACTCTTATGGCTTCTCCGCCGGGTCGCACGCGCAGGGTGTCTTGCCACATCCCGGACAGCTCCGCCCGTACTTGCGAAGCACGGCGTCCTGGAGGTCAACGCCCCGGATGTTCGCCAGGGTCGCCAGCCAGGCCAGGACGTCAGCCATCTCCGCGGCCAGCTCCTCGTGCGTGCCCGACCGCAACGCGGTCGCCAGCTCGCCGAACTCCTCGGTCAGCCAGAGGAAGGTCGCCGCGTCGCCTCGCGCGGCGTCCTTCTCGCCGTACATTTGTAAGATGATCCGCTGGAGCTCGGCCAGTGTCAAGCCGTCAGAGTCGCGGTCGCGTGCATTCATAGCTAATGATCTTAGCGGGCGAGGCGTTCGGAGTGCGAGTCCAATCGGGTTGGGCGGGGTGCGAGTGTACCGGTCGGGCGCGTCACGAGTTCGTTCAGTGGTCGCCGCGGCCGGTGGGCCAGCGGGCCTGGAGCTTCGCCAGCAGCTCCTCAAGCTTCTTCGGCTCGGCGGCGGCGAGGTTGCGCGATTCCTGCGGGTCGTGGGCGAGGTCAAACAGCTCGATGCTAGCGTTCGGCTCGTTGCGACGCTCGGCGACGATCAGCTTCCAGTCGCCCGCGATGACCCAGCGGAACCGCAGGCTCGACGCCGGGTCGTGGATCGATACGGCGTTGTGGGTGAAGATCTCGCCGAAGACGGCCGGCCGCGCGGCGACGGCCCTGTCGTCGAGCAGGCTGACCCCCTCGAGTTCGGGACCGGGGCGCAATCCCGCGGCGGCGAGGACCGTGGGTGCGATGTCGACCTCGCTGACCGGGACTTCGGAGGTCCGGGGCGTGACCTTGCCGGGCCAGCGCACGAGGATCGGCGTGCGCAGGCCGCCCTCGTATTGCGACTGCTTTGACCGCGGGGCATATCGATCGGCCGACGGGTCCTGGATCCAGCCGTTATCGGCGAGGAAGATGACCACGGTGTTGTCGGAGAGCTTCTGCTTGTCCAGCAGGTCGAGCACCTCGCCGACGGTCTCGTCGAACCACTCGCACATCGCCCAGTACCTGGCGACCTGCTCCGAGGGGGCCTTGTCGCGGTAGTGGGCCAGCAGCCGCTCGGGCGGGTTGTGCGGCTGGTGGGGCATCATGGGGGCGTACCAGACGAAGAACGGGGCATCCTTGGCCCGGGCCAGGTCGACGAACAGCGAGATCGGTTTGATGCCCTGCCGGCCGATCGCGAGCCCGGCGTCGCCATGCCGGCCGCCGCGGGCGGGGTCGCCGTGCGTCATGCCGTGGGTGAACCCGCCGCGCCTGTAGTTCTCGCCCCACCACTTGCCGGACTGGAAGCTCAGGTATCCCTTGGACCCAAGCAGCCGGGGAAGGCTGGGCATCTCGTCGAAGGCGGCGATCATCTCCTTGCGCGCGGCCAGGAACCGAGGGTCGCGGCGGGCGGCGGCCCCGGTGACGCCCGGCGGCAGCGGCGGATCGTTGCTGGTGATCCTGTGCTGGTGGGGATACTGGCCGGTCAGGATGCTCGCCAGGCTGGGCGAACACAGGCTGCTCGTCACATACCCGCGGCGGTAGACCAGGCTCTCGCGCGCCAATCGGTCGATCCGCGGCGTGCGGATCTGCGGATGCCCCATGAATCCATAGTCGGACCAGGCCATGTCGTCGGCGATGATCAGGATGACATTCGGCGGCCGGTCATCGGCGCACGCGGCTGGCGGCGACGCGACGAACACACTCAGCATCGCCGCGGCGAGAGTTCGGATCAGCCAGGTTCTCGAGAGTCTCTTCAATGACATCAACGACCTCATTTAAGCACTGAGATGACGCGTAAGCAACTCCTACAAGTTTTGCCAAGTGCGTTCATTTGCCACCCTTGCCCTCGAGCTCCTTCCGTAGCGCCAGGGCTTCGGGGTGTTCGGGGTCCGCCTTGAGGACCTCGTCGACGGTCGCCTTCGCGCCGGCGCGGTCGCCCTTGCCGAGCTGGGCCTTCGCGAGCTTGACCTTCACATCGCCGCTCTTCTTGATCTTCAGCTCGAGCGCCGTGCGGTATTCCTCGATGGCGTCGTCGTAGTGCTTGCCGGCGGCCTGGGCGTCGGCAAGCAGGACATGGATCGTTGGGTCGTACACGTTGATGTACAGGCACTCATTCGCCCATTTCGCGGCCCCGGTGGCGTCGCCGGCGGCCAGGTGGCGCTCGGCCAGGGCCTTGCGGACGACCAGGTCGTCGGCGTCATTGGCCGCGAGCATGGCGAGGTCCTCAAGCAGTTTATCCTTCTTCTTCTGGCGCAGGTGCACCCGGGCCAGCCCGGCGATCCACTTGCTGTGATACGGGTCGTCCTTGCGCGCCAGTTCGTAGAGATTGGCGGCCTCATCCAGCGCGCCGGCCTTGAGCTTCAGCTCGGCGAGCAGGTCGATCACGCGCTCGTTGGGATTCCTGGGATCGAGCGCCGGCTCGATCACCGCGAGTGCCGCGGTCTCATCGCCGATTGACTGGAGCATCCGCGCCTTGACGTAGCTTGCCAGGGGGTGGTGCGGTTTGAGCCTGAGCGCCTTGTCGACATACGGCCGGGCCTCGGTATAGCTTCGCCGGGCGAAGTGCTCGTAGGCCATCCGGGCGTTGAGCTCGGGGTCGTCGGGCTTCTCCTTGACCTGGCGCTCGAGCTGCGAGAACGACACCTGCTTCTCGTCCTTCTTCTTGTCGTCGACCGGGATGCGGATCGTCTTGATCACCTCGTCGAGGTAGTCCAGATAGCCCTTCTCAAAATCGGCCTTGGCGACGTGGAAGCACTCGTCGATGGCGCGGTCGGTGGTGAGGCCGCGGCGGTAGGCCATCAGCATCTTGATCAGGGCATCATCGCCGAATCGCTTGAGCATGTACCGGGCGTAGAGCTGCGCCTGGCAGTAGGCCATCTGCCGGTCCTCGAGCTCCTTGGGACGGATGAAGCCGAGGTTGATGGTGTCGAGGTTGAGAAGCTTGCGCGCCGGTACGCGCTCGAGCAGCATCTTGTTCCACTCCTGGGGCCGGGGATAGCCCTCGCTCTCGACCGCGAGGGCCTCGGTGTACCAGTGGGGAATGTTGAACTCGGTCTGCTGGAGGGTGATCACGTGGGTCACCTCGTGGGTCAGCACGCGGGCCCAGTTGAACGGGACGCGGGTGGCGCGGGGGCTGGCCAGGGCGACGACGCGCCCCGTGCAGGCGCCGACCGTCGGGACGAACGGCTGGCCGACCGTCCGTCCGCTGAACCACTGGTGATCCTTGAGGATCTCGATCTTGGTCTTGCCCGGCGGCGCGTAGCCGAACCGCGAGGTCAGCGTGGGGTAGATCGACTCGAGGTAGCGCGACATGTACCGGCCCAGCAGCTCGTCCTGGGTCGGGTCGACGATCACGGTGTAGTGCTTCGACTCGACCGGCGTGTAGGTGGTCAGGTGCTTGAGGACCTTGATCATGTTGTACGAGCGCTGGTTGAACGGATCGGCCTCGAACGCGGCGTCGAACAGGCTGCGGGCCTCGGTCTCGCGGCCGACCTGCATGTAGAGCATGCCCAGTCCGATCGGCGCATCAGGCCGGCCGGGATCGGCGGCGGCCGCGAGGAGGAAGGCACGCTCGGCGGAGTGGTACTTGCGGCGGTCGGACAGCCGCTCGCCCAGCGCGGTGTAGAACGTCGCGGGATGCGGGTTAACCGCCAGCGCGGCGAGCTCGGCGGCCGTCGAGCCGACAGGGTCGACCAGCAGCCGGTACGAGGCCGCCAGGCGGGCCAGCGCGTCCTCGTCGCGCGGGTTCTCGGCGACGGCCTTCTGCGCGGCGTCGCGGGCCTCGACGAACCGCTCGTCCGAGATGTTCAGGTCGGCGGTCAGGATCTGCGCCGGGGTATAGTGCGGGTTGATCTCCAGAGCGCGCTCAGCCTTGTGGCGACCGGCGGCGAGGCGATAGCCCTCGAGGTCGGTCTGGCCCAGTGTCACGATGACCTCGGGCGCGAGCGGGTTGATCTGCTGGGCGCGGGCGAGCTCCTGGGCCGCGTGCATCTCATCGTGCCCGGAAAGGAACAGCCGCCCCTCGAGCCAGGGCGCGCGCCAGCAGGTCGGGTCGACCCGGAGCGCTGTGTCGTAAATCTCGGTCAGGATGTCGCTGAGGGAGTCCTTCAGCTCCTCGCCTCTCGCCGTGGCGCGATAGTAGCGCTCGGCGGCCTGGCCGACCAGCAGCAAGGCGTCGGCGTCGTGGATGATCTGCTCGCGACGGTCGTTGTAGCGGTCGATGAACCACTTGCAGGCGGCGACCGATTTCTCCCGGTTGCCGCGCAGACCGTACAGCCGCGCCTCGGTCCATCGTGCCGCCAGATTGTCGGGATCGACCTTCAGGGCACGCTTCATCGCGGCCTCCGCGGCGTCCCAGTCGCCGCGAGTCAGGTAGACGTCCGACAGCCGGGCCGGCAGGTCGGCGCTGCCGGGCACCTCGGCCTCGGTGGACTTGAGGATCTCGATGGCGGAGGGATACTCGCCCTGGCTGGCGCGGCACTCGGCGATGCCGAGCGCCAGCGCGACCTTCAGCGGCGGCTCGAGATGCCCGGGCGGTTTGCTCGCGGCGGTCTTGACGGCGTTGAAGGCCTCATCGGCCTCGGCATAACGGCCATTGTTCAGCAGCCGGCGGGCTTCCTTCAATTGCGGATCGCCGGTCGCCGGCGCGACCCGCGCCACGGCCTTTGCGGCCCCGGCGGGCTTGCCGGCCTGGGCCTTGCCGTCCGCCTGCTGGACGACGAGCGCCACCACGATCGCGATGCCATATCCCATGCCTGGTTCCTCCTCGGCGTATGAGATCCAGGTTACCAAAGGGCCGCCGGGAACGATATATACCGAGAAGAGGCGTCAACCGTCGCCGCGGCGGCCGGTCGGAACGGCGAACTGCTCTGGCTCCGGCAGAGACCTTATCCGACAATCCGGCGGGACCGAGAGGGTCGCGACGGCCAGCGATGAGGAGCCATCAGGATGAGCGAACGATCGGAATTGACGACGACCTGGCCGGAACGCCTGGCCCGCGACGGCTACGCGATCCTCCCGGACGTGGTGAGCCCGACGCACCTCGCCCGACTGATCGAGGCGACGGCATCTTACTCCGAGGGCGAGCACGACGGCCGGCTCGATCGGCGGGGCGAGGTCTACGGCGGGCGCGACCTGCTCTGGCGCGTCCCGGCGGCCGCGGAACTCGCCCGTTCGCCCACACTGGTCGCGATCGCCGGGTCGGCCATCGGGCCGGGCGCGTTCGCGGTTCGCGGGCTGTTCTTCGACAAGACGCCGACGGTGAACTGGAACCTGCCGTGGCACCAGGACCTGACGATCGCCGTGCGCGAGCGTCGCGACGTGCCGGGCTTCGGTCCCTGGACCCGCAAGGGAGGCGTCCCGCACGCGCATGCACCGGCCGCGTTGCTGGCCCGGATGGTCACGATCCGCCTGCACCTGGATGATTGCGGGCCCGACAGCGGCCCGATGCGGGTCTTGCCGGGCTCGCACCGATCGGGTCGGCTCGACCCGGCCGGGGTCTCCGCGTGGACCGCGCGCTCCGCCGAGCTGGCCGTCGACGCGATCGTCCCGGCCGGCGGTGCGGTTGTCATGCATCC
>JAKAUH010000137.1 GCA_021818605.1 Planctomycetota bacterium | reverse complement strand
AGCACGCCCGGATGATGTCCACCGGCTGCCATGACGAGGTCGTGCAGTGCCTGGAAGTCCTCGGTATCCCGGGTCAGCACGGGCACGCCTTGCCCGATCGCCCAGATCAGGACCCGAGGATCCGGAGCCGACAGCAGGCCGGCATCGACGGCGAGGATGGGATCGTGCCCCTGGGCTCGCAGCCGGGAGGCGAGCTGCCCGCTACTCATGTTCTCGTCGATCAGAAGCCTCATGCGGATGGTCGCCCAACCATCCGATCTCGCTCGCGGTATCGGGCTGCATCGCGCTCTCGATCTGCCTGGATGACCGGCTGATTGTGCTCGACGTAATCCAGCGCCTCGTAGACCGCCTCCAGCGGGACCTGGTAGTTCTCGGCCCACGACTCGGGGGTATAGGCATCCGGGCCGTGGACATCCTGATACACCCAGTCGGCCCGAATTCGCCGGCCCTTGATAAAAAGACCGCGGTAGTTCGAGCCGGGCCGGGCCTCCAGATATTGATACGTCTTCTGTGAGTCGGTCGCCATGGGATTGCCTCCTGATCTCTCGATCATTATAGGCCGCCTGTCCCGGTCGCACCACGCCGGAATCGCCGCCACAGCCGGCCGCCAAACCGCATCCCAATGTCCACCGCCCCCGGTCCGCCCGCAAACCAATCGGCCCCGCCGGATCGCACCGGCCGCGGGACGGGCGGGCCAGATTCCGCCTGCCGGAGTACCCGCGGGGCCGGGCCGGATCGATGGACTGGCAAAGCCCTGGTTGCAGCCGAGACGATGCCCAGGGTCACCCGCATCGGACTGGTATCGCCGAACAACGGCTCAAAACGCCGAAATCTCCAGCCGCTCGCAACGAATGTCTTGCTGGTTCATAATGAGTTTCGGCCTCGGTCATGGGCCGAATCCCAGGTGCGGGCGAAGGAATCATGCTGATCTATAGAAAGACCTCGACGCTGGCCGTTCGTTATGTTTTTGACCCTCACCTTCTCGGCGCGCTGGCCGAGGCGGCCGCAGGTGAACGTGCCGGCGACCTGGTCAAAAAACTGGCGGAGAATGTCCGGCGCCACTTCACCGACCATTCCGAGAAGCTGACACAGGCGCTCGACCTGTCGAATGACCGGGCGTGGAAGACGATCGAGATCGCCCTGGGCGGTCAGCGGTTCTGGGACCGGTTCGCCTCGGCCGAGGACCAGGCCCTGCGCGAGCAGGTGAAGGCGTTCCTCGCCTCGGCCGTGCCGGAGGACGATCCCGGCTACCTGGCCGCCTGCCTGAAGGACCTGCGCCAGGCCCGGCAGAAGGGGCACCTGACGACGAGCGACGGCTTTCGCCCCCAGAATCTGGCCGACGAGGTCGGGCCATTTGGCCGGTTCGACGATCCCGAGGCACTCCTGGCCGCCGAGTGCACCCTGGTCGAGGAGATCGCCCGCGAGCTTCAGCGGCTGGGCTATCGCCCGCTCGGCCGGTTGCTCGCGGTGACACCCACGCGCGGCCAGCCCCTGCTGGCGATGGCCGTCCAGTATTATTTCCGCCGCGCCGTCGGCGAGGACCCAGTCCTGGCCCGCGAGCTGAACTGGGCCAGGATGGTCGGGATCGATCGCCGCGTCCAGGACGGCTTCGGCTTCCTGGCGATGGTCCAGGAGCGACACGGCCAGTCGCTGGAACAGACGCTCGACGGGCTGGCGCGGGTGGAGGGCGTCGTCGTCGAGACTCATGACGCCGTGCTGGGCCTGCACGCGGATGTCCGCGGGCTGACGGACCAGTTCAAGCTGCTGCGCCGCGACCTGGCGGCCGGGCACAGTGTCTCGTATCGCGACGAGCAGGAGCGGGCGCTGATCGAGGCGGTGAAGCAACGCTACCGGGCGCTCGGCGACGATCAGCGGCGGCGGTTCCCGCAGCTCGGGCTCGACCTGAGCCGGCTGGAGATCGTGGCCGGCGACTTCGGGGAGGCGCTGGCCCAGGCGCGCGAGGCGGCGCGGCTGGTCGACGAACCAGCGGCGAAGGCCCAGGCCCACCACGCCGCCTACCGGGCCGCGCTCGAGCTGAAATCGTGGGACGAGGCGCTCGCCGAGCTGCAACAGGCGGCCGCCCTCGATGGCCGGTTCGCGGCCTGGCCTGCGGCCAGGTACCGGGTCGAGCGCATCCTGGGCGCCGGGGCGTTCGGCGTGGCGTTCCTGTGCCATGACCGCTACCTGGACCGGCCCGTCGTCCTCAAGACGTTCGAGGCGGCCGGCATCGACCAGGATGCCGCCACCATCTTCCGCGAGGCACGGATCCTCGACGGCCTGGCGCACCCCGGGATCGTCCGCCTGATCGGCTGCGGCTACGCTGACGAGGTCCGGCAGCAACGGCCGTACCTGGAGCTCGTCCACTTCCCCGACAGTCTGACCCTCGACGACCACGTCCACCGGAATGGCCGATTGACGGCCGATGACCTGCAACAGGTCGCCGTGCAGATCGCGGAGGCGCTCCGGACGGCGCACGCTGCCGGCGTCCTCCACCGCGACGTCAAGCCGGGGAACGTGCTCGTGCGCAAAACTGCGAGCGGCTGGGAGGTCAAGGTCATCGACTTCGGGCTGTCATTGCGGCGCAGCCTGGTGCAGACCTCGCAGGCCCGGGCAGCCAGCCTGAATCGTTCGATGATCGGCAGCGCCGTGGCGGGGACGCTGCACTACGCGGCCCCCGAGCAACTGGACCCCGAACGATCGCACGAGATCGGTCTGCACTCGGATGTCTTCGGCTTCGGGCGGACCTGCTTTTTCGCTCTGTTTCGCGAGCCGTATCCCGATGAGGAGGATCTCGATACCTTGCCGCAATCCTGGAGGGGATTCCTGGGACAGTGCACGGCGAAGAAGATCGAGCGCCGGCCCCGGGATTTCGCGGCCGTGCTGGAGCACTTCGCGGGCAGCCAGCCGCCGCGAGAGAACGCCGATGTGCCGCCTCCTGTCGCCTCTTCGAGATCCCCCTCGATCAGCAAGAGCACCGTGGCTGAGGTCATGGCGCCCGCGGTCAGGACCGCCCCGAAGACTGCTCCCTCGCCCCGGTTCACCAACTCGCTGGGCATGACGATGGTGCGGATCGAGCCGGGCGAGTTCCTCATGGGCTCGACCAGGGAGCAGATCGACAGGCTCTTGAAGCAGTTCCCCGACACGACGCGAGACTGGTTCGACGACGAACAGCCGCAGCATCCGGTCAGGATCACGCGGCCATACTATCTGGCTGCGCATCAGGTCACGGTAGGGCAGTTCCGCCGGTTCGTCGACGGCAGCGGCTACAAGACCGAGGCCGAAAAGGCCGACGACGAGGGGAGCTGGCGAAACCCCGGCTTTGAACAGGGTGCGGACCACCCGGTCACCTGCGTCAGCCACAATGACGCCCTGGCGTTCCTCGGCTGGCTCAACGAGCAAGAAAAGGGGAAGAAACGCGGCTACCGCTTGCCGACCGAGGCCGAGCGGGAGTATGCTTGCCGGGCCGGCACCGGGGGCCTTTACGGGGGAAGCGATGACCCCGAGAACCTGGTCCGCGTCGCCAATGTCGCCGATGCGTCGTACAAGAAGGTGAACCCCGGCGTGACCTGTATTCGGGGCGACGATGGTTACGCGTACACGGCGCCGGTGGGATCGTTCGAGCCCAACGCCTGGCATCTGTACGACATGATCGGCAACGTCTGGGAATGGTGCGACGACGGGTACGACCCGGCATATTACAAGTCGTCGCCGAGGGAGGATCCGCACAACACGGCCGTGGCCTCGCACCGGGTGATCCGGGGCGGTAGCTGGTTCGCCCGCCCGGGGTACTGCCGGCCGGCGATCCGCGGCAGGGACACGCCGGGGGTCCGGAACGGCAACCTCGGGTTCCGCGTGGCCGCAGTCCAGGAATAGGGCCAGGCAGGTCAAGGAACTAGGCAAGCCAGTGCCCTGGAGCGCAGGCCGGTCGGGGTCGTGGCGGAGCCGACCCCAGACCGAGCCGGAGCGGAAGGGCACGGCGGCAGATCGGTCCGTTCACCCTGCGGCGTGGTGATCGACGATGCCTCCGGGAGGTGATAGGATGATCGGAGTCGCCCTTCATCGGAGGACACGATGCCCCAGCTCACCATCCCCGAAGAGACCTTTCAGCAGCTCGCCGCGAAGGCCGCCGCACTCGACATCTCCGTCGACGAACTCGTGATGCCGGCTCTCGCGCAGCTTGCCGGGGCGGAAGCGCCCGAGCCGGAGCCCTTGCTCCCGCTGACCGGTGATGCCTGGCACGCCGAGCTCGACGCGTGGAAGCGGGACGCCGAGAGCCGGGCCGATCGGTATCCCGCGGGGTTCGTCCTCGACGACAGCCGCGAGGCCATCTATCGCGAGCGGGAAGACGCCCAGCTTTGATCCTCCTCGACACCAACATCCTCGTCCGGCACGCCCGGACCGCGAACGCGGCGTTCACCATGCGGTCTCGACGTCGATTTGGCGCTGGTTCAGCCGGGTCCTACAATCGCTCTCAGGGATACCGAGCAGGGATCGCTCGTCTTTCGTCGGATCATCCGATGACCTGGTCGATCGGGAACCACGGGGAGCTCACGGCATGACACGGCAACTTCAAGGGATTATTCACGGCAAGACGATCGAGCTCGACGAGAATCCCGGTTTCCTGGACGGTGAGGAGATCGAGGTGACCCTGCGACTGCGCCGGCCGTCGGCCGAGCCGATGTCGGGAGTGCCCGGCGACCGGCCGACCGCCGCCGGTATGCTGGCCCATCTTTCCGCGGAAGTCGACGAAGAGCTGGAGGCCATCATCCGCGAGCGGCAGGCCGGCTCATTTCGCGAGATCCCTCAATGAGCTACCTGCTGGACACGAACATCTGCTCGGCACACATTCGCCGCCCCTCCGGATTGATGCACCGCTTCGTCCAGTACTCCGGCCGGCTATTCGTGCCCACGGTCGTCCTGGCAGAGCTTTACGTCTGGGCCTATCTGCGTCCCGATCCCCACGAGTTCCTCCAGGCCATCGCGACCTTCCTCGCGTACGATGTCGACATCCTGGAATTCGACAGGGCCAGCGCTGAGGAGTTCGGCAGGCGGAAAGTCCAACTCACCGGGCCGGCGTCGTTGTCAGCCCGATCGATCTCCTGATCGCATCGGTTGCCCTCGCCGAGGACCTGACGCTGGTGACGCACAATACCCGGCACTTTCAGGGGATTCCCGATCTGCGCCTCGAGGATTGGCTCCTACCCTGATCCGCTCGGAGAGTCTCGGAAAGCGTCGGCCGGCGGCCACAACTGGAACACCCCGGAGGACCGGAACAACAACCTCGGGTTCCGCGTGGCCGCAGCCCTGCCGGCGCGGTGGATTCCGCACCGCCCCGGCCGGATCGCGACGGCCGCCGGCCCGGCGGGCCGGCTTCGTCGTGAGCGCCGTCCAGGTTGGGGTAGCCGGGAGGGGCACGGGACCGGCCGCCAGCCAGGCTCAGGTCAGGCCAGCACCTCGACCGGGATATCGGGAAACCGCCTCAGTTGAGCGTCGTTGGTCAAGAAATGACCGCATCCGTGCTCGACGGCGGCCGCCAGATGCAGTGCATCGAGCGCCTTCAAGGTGTGCACGGCACGGATGCCCGCGGCCCGTTCCCAGGCCGTCGCGAGCAGCGGGACCGCGATCACATCGGGATCGTTGAAGAAGGCCAGAGAATCGGCGAGGGCCCTGGGATCGTTCAGGATCAAGGGACCGACCAGGCACTCCAGGCGGTGCACATCGCTGATGGCGACCTGGTCGCCGCCCGCCCGAAATTGGTCGACCCTGGCCTGGGCCTTCGGCCCCCAGAGCGGGTGCTGCTCGACGAGGTAGATCACGATATTCGCGTCGAGGTAGACGATCACTCCCT
>JAKAUH010000247.1 GCA_021818605.1 Planctomycetota bacterium | reverse complement strand
CAGGCTCTCAGCCTGACAGTGAAGGCGAGTCAGGCTGAGAGCCTGACCGACTTTTCTGCCGGCGTAATATGTGTTTGACCTCGGCGTTATCAGCTCGGGGGCCGGCCGGATGAACGCGCACATCAGCACGGGCGTTGTCTGGCGGGTGATCCACGACGGGGCAGGCGAGCGGTTGCGGACCCTGGAAGCGGCCGACCGGCTGCGTCGAGGTCCGATCCCGAAGGCGGTCGAGTCGGCGGATGAAACCCACCGTCCGCCACGGCGGTCCCTCGATGGGCTTCACCCGTCCTGCAACCCCTGTCGCAATCCTGCAGGGTGGGTGAAACCCACCAGGCCGAGGCCCCGATTCCGAGGATTCACATCGCGGTGCGTGACAACTTCGAAGGTGCCCGCGCGCGGGAGCGGGCATCTTCGAAGCGTCGGCTGAGGAAGAATTCTGCGCCGTTCGAAGGTGCCCGCGCGCAGGAGCGGGCATCTTCAAACATCCGGGGCATCTCCCAACGGATGTCAGGAGCACCGGCCCGGCTCGCTTGTCCTCGTGCGCCGCTTTAGGCGAGCGGCGGAAGGAATCGTACCCGCCGAGCCCCGCAGCCCGCCCTGGATTGTGTCTTCTCTGTTCGGTTAGGGACGGAGGAGCCCCGTTCCGGGTGGAACTCCTGCCGTGAGGCAGCACGTAACTATGTACCGAGTATCGGATGCTCCCCATGAAGCAGATCCGGAAAGTCGCGCCGGAGGCCCGATGGACCGCGCGGTTGGGGGCTCGTCAGAATGACCACGAAACCGCGCATAACGACGATGATCGGAAATCGACCTTCGGATTCAATGGTGTGACCCGGACATCGGGGATTCGGAACGCCTTTTCCTTTTGTGGAGCAGATGGCCGATTACGGGCATGGTGCTTGCTGGCCAGTTGGGGGCTCGGGGATGGGCTCTCCAGGGCGATGAGGGGCGACCCGCAGGCGCGCGCCGCCCCCAGGATTCGAGAATGAAGGAGTGCTGCAATGGTTCGTCGCGAGATGCTGGGGATCATGGGTGCCGGCGCCGCGGGCTTCCTCGCGCTGGGCGGGGGCTCCGCGCGCGCCAACCACGAGCGTGGGAAGCATGACGAGCACATCGAGAAGATCGGCAAGTGCGCCAAGGCCTGCGCCGAGTCGGCCTCGCACTGTCTCGATGCCCTCTGCAAGGGCGAGGGCAATCGCGAGGCGCACGCCAAGGCGCTGGAGGCCGCCGCGGGCTGCGAGGAGTTCTGCAAGCTGACCGCAGGCCTGATGGCCTGCGACAACCCGCTCAAGAAGTACGCCATCGCGGCCTGCGGCCACGCGTGCCATGACTGTGCCGAGGCCTGCGAGAAGGCGGGGCCCGACGAGGTCATGAAGGAGTGTGTCAAGAAGTGCCGCGAGTGCGCCGAGATGTGCCACAAACTGCATGCCGATCACGGAGGCGAGCACCACGCGGCCGCCTCGCATTGACGTCCGGGCCGCCGTGCCCCGGCGCACCAGTCTCGGGTCGACCCGCCGGGGCGGATCGACCCACAAATGCCTGTTCCCCAACCGCTGTTCTCTCGCCGCCCCTCGGGCGATTCACGGGTTCCGGGAGGGGAGGGCGGGCGTGGATGGGAGAAGCGTCGGCGGCCCGAGATTGGGCTGCGCGGTCGCCGCCGTCCCGCCGTAACCTGCGTAAGCCGACGGGGACGGGGCAGGCGAGGTGCCGGTGCGCGTCGCCGGGGTGTAGGGAACGGCCCGTGATCCCCGGACATTTGCGTGAGGGATCGCGGCCGACGGACGAACAACAGTCCCACCGGCCCGCACCACGCCGGCCCCTCGCGTGGCCGAGGTGGGAAGCACCGCGGGGACACGGGTCGCCGCCGGATCGGCATTGTAGAAAGGCCTCGCTTGCCTTGCGGAGCCCGAGGCGATGAGGGTCCCGGAATGGCGTGAGGCACTCGCGGCGGCCGTCGCCGTGGCCGGCTGAGTGGCAGGGTTCGTCAGCCGGCCGATGGCCATCCGGCGATCCAGGTCCCGCAGGGCCTTGCGCGCCGCGGCCACCCGGGCCTTCCGCTTCGCCGGAGGATCCCCCGAACGCTTCACGGGCGGGCGGGGCGAGTCGCCCCGCGACGCCGTCACCTCCCGAGGCGCCGGGCTCGTGGACGAGGCCGATCGAGCGAGAGAATCGCGCGGCGGAGCGCTGGGACGACGCGGCGTCGATGTCGTACGGCTAGCTGCCGCGCTGACTCGCGGGCGGGGAGGCACCGTCGCCGGAGGCGCCATCTGCGCAGGACGGGCGGTTGCCGGCGCTTGCAGGACCGGCGGCTGGACGCTCGTCGGTGCCTGCAGGACCGGCGGCTGGCCACCGATGGTCGAGTTCACCACGGGCGTCCGGTCGATCGGGGCATACTTCCCGGGCGACGAGGTGGTGCGACGGACCGAGGTCGACTGGGCCTGTGCCGACGTCACCACCAGACCCATGAGGCTCGCCGCCAAACCTCCTGCCAGGATTCCTTGACGCATGATCGCTCTCCCCCCTTGGATCAGGGCCGCTCGCGATCCGATTCGTCCGGCCTCCTCTCGTCCCGTGATGTGTGGCCACCGGCCGATCGGGACGTCCCAGCCTGATCGAATGGATTCTTCGCGAGGGCGGGAATGATCTGTTCCGTTGGACTTTTCATCGGCCTCGGAGTCCTTGCGCCAACACAAAAAAAATTGCCCTGCCATCACAAGACAGATGCGCAGCGCGACCCTTGCTCCTCGTTGCGACACCGCTGGATGGGTCCCAATCGATCCCGAGGACGGTTCGAGGATGTCGGCGCAGCGACATCGCGAGCTCTGCGTCGAGGGGCTTGCCTCGGCGGGGCGGCACGGCAAAATGGGGGGCGACACCTGGGCGGATCGGAACTGATTCATGGAGACCTGCTGATGACCTGCAAGCGTGCCCCCCACATCGCCGTTGCCATGGCGATCCTCACGATGACCCTCGCGGCCGGCCGGCCGTCAGTGGCCGGCGAGCTTCCCCGCGCCCGCCCCGATCAGGTCGGGCTCGATGAGGCGAAGCTCCAGGAGGCCGGGGCGCTCTTCCGCCGGGCCGTCGAGCAGAAGGAGATCGCCGGCGCGGTCCTGCTGGTCGCCCGGCACGGCAAGGTCGCGTACCTCGAGGCGATCGGCAAGCAGGACGCCGAGGCCGGGGTCGCCATGTCGCCCGCGACGATCTTCCGGATCGCGTCGATGAGCAAGCCGATCACCAGCACCGCCGCGATGATCCTGGCCGAGGAGGGCGGCTCGAGCTGTCGGATCCGATCTCGAAGTATCTGCCCGAGTTCCGCTTCATGAAGGTGGCCGCGCCGCGCGACCGGAAGGCCGGGGCCGGCTCACCCGGCAGCCCGGGCGAGGGGTATGACCTGGTCCAGGCCTATCGGCCGATCACGGTGCGGGATCTCCTGAGGCACACCTCGGGGCTCTGCTACCGGTTCACCGATCGACCCATCCTCGGCCGGATGTATGCCGAGGCGGGCATCTGCGACGGGCTGACGCCGTCCGACATCACCCTGGCCGAGAACGTGCGCCGACTCGCCGGACTCCCGCTGCTCCACCAGCCCGGCACGGCGTGGGAATACGGCCTGAATACGGACGTCCTCGGCCGGTTGGTCGAGGTGGTCTCGGGCCGGTCGCTGGATCAGTTCTTCGCCGAGCGGATTTTCCGGCCGCTCCGGATGGACGATACCTTCTTCCTGCTCCCCAAGGCCCGGCGCGACCGCCTCGCCGCCCTCTACGAGCCCGGCTCCGATGGGAAGATCCGCCGGACCGCCGACGGCCCGACGACCCGCGGCGCTCTGATCTATTCCCCCGATGCCGCCTACCGGCAGCGGCCGGGGTATTTCTCGGGAGGCGCGGGGTTGCTGTCGACGGCCGGCGATTACGCCCGGTTCCTCCAGATGCTGCTCAATCGCGGCGAGCTGGACGGCGCCCGCATCCTCCGGCCCGAGACGGTCGCCGCCATGACCCGCGACCAGACCGGGGGCCTGCCGATGTGGATCCCGGTGCACGGGCTGTCCTTCGGCTACGGGTTCGCCGTGACGACCCGGCCGGATCCCAGCAGCCGGAAGGACCCCGTCGGCAACTTCGCCTGGGGCGGGATTTATTACACCGATTTCTGGGTCGACCCCAAGGACGAGGTGATCGGCGTCATGATGACGCAGATTTATCCGTCCGGGCCGCTCAAGCTCCGCGACGAGTTCCACCGGTTGGTCAACGAGGCGATCCGACGCTGAGGGTTTTCGAGGGACGTTGCCCGCGGTCCGAGCACGTCCTCGCGGGCTCCGTGACCGTCTTGCAGGGTGGGCATCGCCCACCGATTCGAGGCCTCGACCGGTGGGCAATGTCCACTCTAAACGGTCCGACCGCCCTCCTGAAACCGACCGTCAGCCGGCCGACGCCGCGCGGGGTGACGCATCGGCCGTAAGCTCTTCAGCCCGGACGATGTGGACCAGGGAGAGATGCTCCGATCGTTCGGCAACCTGATCGGGATTGCCGGGCAGCGGCAGGACGACGCGCGTCCTCAGCACCAGGGCCTGGTCGGGATGGCGGACGTCATAGGTCCGGCCGTCTGTGGCGACCAGGCGGAACGGAATAAAGGGGCGCCGTCGAAGCAGTTCCAGCAAGTCTTGAGGGCTCATCCGTACGGCTTCTCCGAAGGATGGATTCTCGCGTTCCCCCGATGATTCTACCCGGAGGAATCGCCAGACTCCAACCGCGACCGCTCACGGCTGTCGGCCTCCGCCGCGCTCATTTTGCAACACGGCGACCTTCCGTTCCAGCTCGGCGATCCGGTGCAGGAGCGCCGCCTTCTCGGCCTGTTCCTTCTGGCGGACCTTCAGATCGAACTCCGCGCGCAGACGGGCCTGGCGGCTCTCGGCGACGTCGGCCTCGATACCGAATCCAACAGCGACTTTACCTTTCTCGGTTTCCTCGGTCTCTTTGAGGTGATCGATCTTGCGCTGAAAGACGGCCGATCGCTCCGCGTCGTTCGTCGCGGCCAGGAGCTCGACATCACAAAGATCGACCAGCCCCTGGACGTACCGATCGATCGTCATTCGACCTTGCTGGTAGTAAGCCTTCTGAACGGCCACGCGTTTCCGGGCAGCCTCGATGAGTTCCTTGAGCTTCGGATCGATGTCCGGCACGGTCGGTTCCACGATCGCGGCTGGGCGGGCCCTGGCCTGAGACGGGCGTGCCGCGGCGGCTTCCTGGGCCGGGGTCCTCCGCACGAGCGAGATCCCCGCCCCCGTCCCGATCCCGAGGGTCGCCAGGACGCAGGCAACGATGGTCAGCTTCTTGAGGAGCATGGCCTGAAGGACTCCATCCGCCAGGACGATCGACGCCGACGGCCACGAGCCAGCGGGCGCGGTCGACCCGGCCGCCAGGCGGACGGCGGCGCGGGTCGTTGAGAGTGGGAGACGGACATGGGGCAGGGGGGAGAAAAGCGTCGTCTTTGCCACGCTTCCGGCCCCATCGAAAAACGCGACCATCGGGCCGATCGCGGACAACTCGGCGAGGCCCCGCCGCTCGAGCCGACCCCGAAGGCGGTCGCGTGCCCGGGCCAGCCGGCTGCGGACCGTCCCGACCGGCCAGTTCAACCGCGCCGCGGCCTCGTCGTGCGTCAGCCCCTCGAAGTAGCACAACACGATCGGCGCCCGATAGCGCTCGGGCAGCCGGATGACCTCCTCGTGGACGGCCGCCGCCGTCTCGCGATGCTCGGCGTGTCCCGTCGGGCCGTCGGCGGAATCGGTGCCGTTCCCGACGAACGCGAGGGCCTCGGCCGCGGCCCGACCCAGGCCCTTCGACGAGGCGGTGACCAGGGCCACCTTGCCGGCGATACCCAGGTCCACGGAGGTC
>JAKAUH010000679.1 GCA_021818605.1 Planctomycetota bacterium | reverse complement strand
GTACGGCAACACAGACGTTGGGATTTTAATCAACGGCTGCGCGGCGAACACCATCGGCGGAACGGCCGCCGGCGCGGGGAACGTCGTCTCGGGAAATGGGACCGGTATCGCGATCGACGGGCTGCAGGCGGCGGCGAACCTCGTCGCGGGGAATCTGGTCGGCACGACGTCGGACGCCTCGGCGCCGCTGGCCAACGCCGGGGACGGCATCCAGATCAACGGGGCGCCCGACAACACGATCGGAGGCACGGCGGCCGGAGCGGCGAACGTGATCGGCGGGAACACGGGCAACGGCCTGTCGCTGCTCGGCACGTCGGCCACGGGCAACCTGGTCGAGGGGAACGACATCGGCACGAATGCCGCATCCTCGATGCAGCTCGGCAACACGCTCGACGGCGTCCGGATCGACGGCGGCGCCTCGAACAACACGATCGGCGGCACGGGCGCTGGAGCGGGCAACGCGATCGCCGAGAACGGCGGCGCGGGGGTCAACATCCCGTCGGGATCGGGCGACAGCATCCTCTCGGACTCGTTCTGGCTCAACGCCGCGACCGGGATCGTGATCGCCAGCCCGGCCGTCGACCAGGCGCCGCCGACAATCAGCGCGGCGATCCCGCAGTCGGGCGGAATCCAGGTCGAGGGAACGCTCAGCTCGGCGGCCAGCACGACGTTTTTGATCCAGGTCTTCAGCAGCAACGCAGCCGACGCGGCGGGAAGCTACGAGGGTCAGACCCTGATCGGCGCGGCGACCGTCACGACCACGGCGGGCGCGACGATTGGGCAGGCCGGCTTCAGCCTGACGATCCCTGGCGACTTCCCGATCGGCTCGGCGATCACGGCGACGGCGACGAGCCTTGCCAGCGGAGACACGTCGGAGTTCTCTTTGGACGCGTTGAATGCGCCCCTGGTCGCGTTCTCGGCGTCGAGCTATCTCGTCGGTGAGCCGGCCGGCTCGGCGACGATCACCGTGGTGCGGAACAGCGTCGTGGGCAGCTCGACGGTCGTGTACAGGGCAACCGCGGGGACGGCCGTTTCGGGCGTCGACTTCACGCCCGTTAGCTCAGCGGTCTCGTTCGCGCCGGGGCAGCAGACCGCGACGTTCAGCGTACCGCTGCTCGACACACAGGGACGCTCGGGCCAGTTCACGATCAACCTGGCGCTCGCCGATCCCTCGGGCGCCGGGCTGGGATCTCCCGACGCTGCCACGTTGACGATCACGTCGTCGCCGGGGACGCTTCAGCTCGCGACGGCGGCGGCCACCGTGCCGGAGTCATCCGGCGGAGTGACGATCGTCGTCGATCGCGTCAGCGGTGCGAGCGGGACGGTGAGCGTCAACTACGCGACCTCGTCGCTGGGCGCGATCCCCGGCGAGGATTACACGCCGGTCGGCGGGACCTTGACGTTCGGGCCCGGCGTGACCCAGGCGTCGTTCCTGCTGCCGATTGTCGCGACGAGCCCGAACGTGAATGACGCGTCGGTCCAGGTCGACCTCAGTGCGCCGCAGGGCGGCGCGGGGATCGGGGCTCCGTCAACCGAGGTCGTCACGATCGACCGGCCGCTGGTCGTGACGGGCGAGCGGATGTCGGCGAGCGCCGGAGGGATCGCGTCGGTCACGCTCACGTTCAACAAGCCGCTGAATCCGTCGCAGGCGGAGGACCTCGCGAATTTCGGGTATTACGCCTACTGGGCCAACCCGCGCGGGCAGTTCGTCGGAGGCGGAAGAACCACCGCGCTGGCGGCGGCCGCCTACGATCCGGGGAACCTGAGCGTCACGCTGATCCCGCAGGGTGCCTTGCCGTTGAATCACGTCTATCGGATCGCGGTGAACGGGACCGCGCGGGCCGTCCTGAGCAACGGACTTTCCGATGCGCTGGGAGGTCCGCTCGTCGGGTCGTACGGGACGGCGGGCTCGCCCTATGTGCTGACCTTCGGCGCGGGGCGGCGCGTGACGTATACCGATAGCCGCGGCCACGAGGCGAAACTGCTTGCCCGCCGCGGGGGTCTGATCACGATGTTCCAGGCGATCGACGGCGCGATCCAGCAGGTCGCGATGATCGGCGGATCTCCTCGCCGGAACAAGGTCATCGGCTCGGTGTCTCACAGGCAGGCCGGTCATGGACGGACGGCGCTTTCGATGTTCTCCAGGGCCGCCGGCGCGCCGATCCACTTCGGCGCCTCGCCGCTGATCGCGCATCGGCCGGGCTGGCGCCGGCATTGATGGGAAAACACGGAGGAGAGGATTGATCTCGACCGAGCCGCGGAGGCCCATCCCAATCGGCCCGTCGGCGCTGATAGGATGACCGTGCGCGGGACGGCCCATCGTCCCGGCCGATCACGGCCCAAATGTCGAGGATCCTCTCCATGAATCGACTGGCAATGGCACTCGGAATGGCGGCCTGGTTTCTGGCCGCGGCTCCCGCGATGAGCCGCTCATCCTTCAAATCCGAGGCCGGCCCGCCCGCCGCAGCGCCTCTCGCCGACGGCGACCACGGGCCGGTCGGGATCTTCGACGGCCACCAGGACGTCGGCGAGGTCCGCCATGCCGGCTCGGTGGAGGTCGACCAGGAGCATGGAGTGCACACCGTGACCGGCAGCGGCGCCAACATGTGGGGCGAGCGCGACGCCTTCCATTTTGCCTGGAAGCGCGCCAGCGGCGACGTCACGCTTTCGGCGATCATCGGCTTCGTCGGCCAGAGCAACGAGCCGCATTGCAAGGCGTGCCTGCTCTTCCGCCAGAACCTCGAGGCCGACTCGCCCTATGTCGACGTCGCCCTGCACGGCGACGGGCTGACATCGCTCCAGTTCCGCGAGACAAAAGCCGGGCCGACGCACGAGATCCAGATCCAGGGAGACGGTCCGCACCACGACCTGGCCATCGAGAAGAAAGGGAAGTACGTCCGCGCCTATGTCCGAACCCGGACGGGCTGGGAGTTCACCGGCGCGGCCCTGCGGTTCGACCTGACCGATCCCTTCTACGCCGGCATCGGCGTTTGCTCGCACAATGCCGACCTCACGGAGAAGGCGACGTTCATGGGAGTGGACCTGAGCGGACCGTTGCCCGCCTCGCCGGAAGGGGCAGCGCAGTTCAGCACGCTCGAGACGATGTCGTTCCCCTCGATGGATCGTCGTGTCGTGTACCGGAGCACCACGCGATTCGAGGCGCCCAACTGGCTGCCCGACGGCAAGTCGCTGATCTTCAACAGCGAGGGCCGGATTCACCGGGTCTCGGTGAAAGGCGGGAAGGTCGAGCCGATCGACACCGGGTTCGCGACGCGGTGCAACAACGACCACGGCCTCTCGCCGGATGGGAAGATGCTGGCGATCAGTGACCAGTCGCAGGGCGATCACCGCTCGCGGATCTACACCCTGCCGATCATCGGAGGCGAGCCGGCGCTCATCACGCGCGAGGGACCGTCGTACTGGCACGGCTGGTCGCCGGATGGTCGTATGCTGGCCTACTGCGCCGAGCGAAATGGCGAGTTCGACATCTACACGATCCCGGCCGGCGGCGGGGGCGAGGTCCGGCTCACGTCGGCAAAAGGGCTGGACGACGGCCCCGAGTACTCGCCCGACGGCAAGTGGATCTATTTCAACTCGATGCGTACCGGCACGATGCAGATCTGGCGGATGGCCCCCGACGGCAACGGCCAGGAAGCCCTGACCGCCGACGAATTCAACAACTGGTTCCCGCATCCCTCGCCCGACGGCAAGTGGCTGGTGTTCCTGTCGTATGAGAAGGACGTCACCGGCCACCCGGCCGACAAGGACGTCGGCCTGCGCCGGATGTCGCTCGGGGACCGCAAGATCGACGTCATCGCCCGCTTCCGCGGCGGCCAGGGTACGATCAACGTCCCCTGCTGGTCGCCCGACGGCAAGCGGATCGCGTTCGTGACCTATCAGTCGATACCCTGATGAGATGTCAGGGCCGGCTCGAAGCGGCGGGCGGGCGGGCGTCGCGGGCGTCGGCCTTCGGGACCAGCTTGAACCGCGACGATTCGAACGTCCGCACGCCCTCTGGAGTGACGCGCTGATACAGTGCCGCGCAGCCGGGAGTGTCGTCCACCAGCTTCAGTCCGCGCTCCGGGCCGAGCAGGTAGGCGGTGGTCTCGAGCGCGTCGGCCGTGCCGCCGTCGGGGGCGACGACCGTGACCGACGCGCGGTCCTCGTGGCCCATGCCGGTCTTCGGGTTGACGATGTGCGAGTAGCGGCGGCCGTCGATCTCGACGAACCGCTCGGCGTCGCCGGCCGTGGAGACGGCGGCGTTCTTCAGCAGCAAGATCGGCGGGCGATAGGGCAGCCGCGGGTCGACCGGCGCGATCGCGACCCGCCAGCCGTCCGTGCCAGGGGGAGGGTCGCTCGTGACGATGTCGCCGGCGCCGCCCACCAGGGCGCGGCGGATTCCCTGTTCGCGAAGGACGTCGAGCGCCGCCTGGGCGGCGTAGCCCTTGGCGACGCCGCCGACATCGAGCTTCATCCCGGGGAGCTTCAGCTCGACCGTGTGCTGCGCCGGGTCGAGGATCATCTTGTCGGAGCCGACGAGCTTGCGAGCATTGGCAATCAGGGCGGGATCGGGGAGCTTCCGCGCGCGTCGAGCCCGGCGCCACAGGCGCCCCACCGGGGCGATGGTGGCGTCAAACATCCCGCCCGAGCGCTCGGAGATCCGCTTCGAGCGCTCCAGGACGTCGAAGAGATCCCGGCCGACGCGAATCGGTCCCTTGCCGGCGGACGCGGAGAGCCGGGAGATCTCGCTCTCTGGGTCGTAGTCGCTCAGCGCCTTGTTGAGAACCTCGATCCGATCGAATGCCGCGCGGGAGGCGCGTCTGGCGGCGGTGGCGTCGGTGGAGTATAAAACAATCTGGAACGGGCTGGCCATGTGGACTTCGGTGAACTCGAACCGCATGGGCGGCCCGGCGGGCTTTGGCTCCTGTCCTCGCCCCTGCCCGCCCGAGATCCACGACCAAACCAGCAGCCACGTGGCGAACGTCGCACCCATGATCAAAACCCTCCGGGTGGCCGCACGATCCTCGGCCCGTGAGCGCATAACTTGCATCTGATGGGAGCATACCAAACGTGAGCCGGATTCCGCACGCGATCGGCCTGGCATTCGTTCTCGGTGTCGTTCTGGCATCCCGGGTCCCGACCGCGCAGGCCGCCCCGCAGCAGCCCGCCGAGTCAGAGTCATCCATGAAGCCCTACGTCGAGACCATCCCCGGGACCGACGTGAAGTTCGAGATGCTGCCGATTCGCGGGGGCACCTTCGAGATGGGCAGTCCGCCCAGCGAGGCGAAGCGGGGCGACGAGGAAGGGCCGGTTCATCCGGTCAAGATCGCGCCGTTCTGGATGGAGAAGTACGAGGTCACGTGGGAAGAATTCGACCAGTTCGCCTTCTCGCTCGACCTCAAGAAGAAGGCGCGCGAGAACGTTGACGTCACGAAGCAGCCCGACAACGAGAAGAAGGCCGACGCCGTCACACGCCCGACGCCTCCCTACGCGGATGAAACCTTCGGCTACGGCCGCGACGGCCAGCCAGCCATCTGCATGACCCACCACGCCGCGATGGAATACTGCCGCTGGCTGTCGGCCAAGACAGGCAAGGTCTATCGCCTGCCCACCGAGGCCGAGTGGGAATACGCCTGCCGCGCGGGCACCAAAACCGCCTATTCCTGGGGTGACGACCCCGCGAAGCTCGACCAGTACGCCTGGGACGTTGACAACGCCGAGAAGCCTCAGAAGATCGGCAAGAAGAAGCCGAATCCCTGGGGGCTTTATGACATGCACGGCAACGTCGCCGAGTGGTGCGTCGACCATTACAAGGCCGCCACCTACAAGATCTTCTCGACCAGCAAGACCACGCTCGGCCCCGTGATCCTGCCCGACGCCAGGGAGTATTCCTAC
>JAKAUH010000562.1 GCA_021818605.1 Planctomycetota bacterium | reverse complement strand
CCCGCCGCTCGCGTAGATCCCGCCGCCCTGCACGGCCGTGTTGCCGACGATCGTGCTGTGGTTGATCTCCAGGTTGCCGCCGACCACCGAGATCCCGCCGCCCTGGAACGACCGGCCGCCCGTGATCGTGGCGTCGTGCACCACGACGTTCCCACCCGTCACGTGCACGCTGCCGTCGATCGTCACGTCCTTGATGACGAGGTTGCCCCCCGTGTCATTCAGGAACACGCCCGAGGTATCCATCACGCTCAGCCCGCCAGCCCCGCCGCCGTCGAACGTCAGCCCGCCGCTGAAATTCAGCGGCGCATCGAGCCGGATCGTCTGACCCGCCAGGCTCGGCGCGAACTGGATCGTGGCGCCGCCGCTCGCCTGAGCGACCTCCTGCGCCAGCGAGCCGGCCCCGCTCGCGTGATCGTTCGTGACCATCAATGTGCTCAAAAGCGTCCGACCCTCCAGCTCGAAGCCCGCGGGCCGGAAGCTCATCCGCGCGCGGCGCTCGCCGCGACGGCCGGTGATCGATCGCGACGACATGGATCGGAGGGGCAACCGCTTCATCTTGGTACTCCTTATCTACAATAAATCTGGTGTCTGGATCGGCGCTCAACGCGATCGTGCACGTTCCTGGTCGCCCACCCCAATCGGGCGGCCAGCACATCCCGTCCGGCCGGTATCTCATCTGGATCGGCACCCTGGCCGTAGCCCGAGCCGAGGGTCCACTCGCACAGGAATTGTTTGGGATCTCGGGACGGACCCAAGAAGCCCTTTGTGAACAATTGCAAGCAAGTCTCACGCCAACCTCGCCCGGAACCTCCTGGACGGGCAAACCGAAGAGAGCCTGGGTTCCGCCGGTCGCGCAATCCCGCGCCGAGGCGGCCCAGGCCCCCGCTTGATCGGTCGATCTCCACCCTTGACCGGTGTCGGACGCCGCGGTCAGACTTTCCAGGTCGCATGTGATCGGAAGGAAAGCAAGGAGACCGGCGATGCATGTACGAGTTGGAATGATCCTGGCCGCGCTGATCTTGCCGCTCGTGCCGGGGCCGGGACAGCGCGACGAGGCGTTGGGATCGCGGCTCAAGGCGATCGAGGCGAAGCAGGCCGCCGAGCGCGAACGCTTCGGCCGCGAGCTCCAGCAGCTCGAGCGGACCGAGGCCGCCCAGAAGCCGGCCGTTGATCGCTACCTCAAGGAGTTGGGCAAAAACGTTGAGGATGCGCTGGCGCTGGCACGCGCCAATCCGGATGATCCGTCGGCCTTCAAGGCGCTCCAGTTCGTCATCCGGACGAATCGCGCCGGCCCGGGCGACGCGACCGCTCGGGCTTTGCGCATGATGCTCGACCGCGGCGACAACCGCCGGCCGAACCAGGGGGATTATCTCGCCACCGTTGCGCTGACCCTCTCCCAGTATCCCGACGCCGAAACCTTGCTCCGGCGCATCCTCGACCGCAACCCGAACCGCGATGACCGGGCCGCCGCCTGCTACTGGCTGGCCCGGCACCTGGCACAGCAGGCCCGTATGGTCCGAAAACTGCGCGAGCGGCCCAACGAGCAGAAGACCTACGAGCGATACCGCGCCGCCGCGCCGATCGGCCGGCTTGTCCGGGAGAAGGACCCCGAGGCCCTCGAAACAGCGTCTGAGGCGCTGCTCGAACGAGTCGCGCGCGAGTTCGCCGACGTCCGACTCGCCGGCGGGGACCGCGCCCTGGGCGCGACAGTCAACGGAGAACTGTTCGCCCTGCGAAACCTCTCCATCGGCAAGACCGCGCCCGAGATCGACGGCCGCGACCACGAGGGCCAGCCGTTCAGGCTGAGCGAAACGCGCGGCAAGGTCGTCGTGCTGACGTTCTGCGGCAA
Organism: Planctomycetota bacterium; assembly: GCA_021818605.1. GTDB lineage: Bacteria > Planctomycetota > Planctomycetia > Isosphaerales > Isosphaeraceae > JAKAUH01. The sequence continues at coordinate 4,060 of JAKAUH010000562.1, read as the reverse complement.
CTGGTGCGGCCCCTGCGTCGCCATGTATCCTCAGGAGCGCGCCCTGCTCGAGAAGTATCGGGATCGGCCTTTCACGATCGTGAGCGTCGATACCGACGACGACGTCGAGACCCTGCGCAGATCGATCGCCTCGAAGCAGATCACCTGGCGCTGCTGGTGGGACGGCGGCGTCGAAGGCCCGATCACCATGCGCTGGGGCATCCTCGGATTTCCCACCATCTTTGTACTCGATCGCCGGGGCGTGATCCGCTACAGGGACCTTCGCGGCGACGAGCTCGACCGGGCGATCGCCAGCCTGCTGGATGAACGCGAACCGACGAGCGCCCCGCCGCGTTGAGACAGGAGGCCAGGCCGGTCGGGGCCTCGGTGCCTGGCCTGAGAGTCGCACATCCCTTCGGCGCTCAGCTCGTGACCGTCAGGTCGCCCGTGGCTGAGGCGGATCGATACGCGCTGTTCCCGGCGAAATGGGCGACCACGCCGCCGGTATCCGTGCCGACGGAGTTGCTCGTCGGTACGCCTGTGAGCGTCGCCACTCCCTGGCTATCGGTCGTCGCGATCCCGGCGAACGCGCCGTCGAGCGTGAAGCTGACCGTCTGCCCCGCGAGCGCCGAGCCGCCGCCGGAACCGGTCAGGGTCGCGGAGAGCGTCGCCTTGCCCTGCGTGGCCGTGCCCGAGAGACTTCCGAGCGCCGCATTGCTCTGCGGCTGGGTCGTGCTGGGCGCGAACGCGCCGCGGGCGATCGCCCGGGCGACCGGCCCGGCCGGGTCGAAGACGCCGCCGCTACCCAGCATCGCCGTGTCGAACGTTGAGACTGCCGACTTCAGGGCCGACTGGGCCGACGCCGCTGTGTCCTGCGCGAGGCCGCTCTCGGCCGATTGCAGCGTCGTGACCGCCGCGTCGACCTGGCTCGACACATTCGGATGCCCCACCTGGAGCCCCGCGTGCATGTTCGCCAGGAATGCCTGGGTCTCCGCCAGCGCCGTGGCGCTGGCCTGCCCCGGGGTCAGCGACGCCGACGCCGACGCCGACGCCGACGCCGAGGACGGCGACGAATTGAGACTCGATGCGATGGTGTTGAGGTCGGTCTCGAACGTCTGCGTGGCCGAGGTATAAGCGCTCAGCGACGGATTCAGGGGATCGATCGGACCGGTCGTCAGACTGTTGATGGCCACCCTGGCGTCGGTCGCGAGCGTGGCGCTCGAGATGAGCCCGACACTCGCCTCCTGGTTGAGCGCGATCACGTCGGCGACGACCTTCTGGCCCTGGAGCTTGAGGATCTCGTTGACGTTGGGAAACTCGGGCGAGAGCTGAGAATCGAGGTTCTGCTCGTAGCTGGCCTCGAGGTTCTGGACCTCGGTCACGAAGCCGTTGCTGCTGACCTTGCCGGCCTTCAGGTCCGCCAGCGGCCCGCTGGTGAGCTGCGTCTGCAGCGCCTGCTCGATCCGACTGATCGCCGCCGGCGCCGTGTTGGTGCCGCCACGGGCCTGCTGGATCAGGTCCGACAGTGATGGGCCGGTGAAGGTCTCGGTCGCCGTCGTGGTCGAAAGCAGCGCCCGCGACTCGAGGATCTCAGGCCCGAAGGACAGCATGCGCCGCGCGCGGCGGTTCCCGGAATGGCGAGGGTTCTTCATCGCTGGTGCTGATCCTGTTGTCTTTGAATGCGGCCGTCGCGGCGAATGGCAAGGCAACGCGCACATCGCGATCCTGACCGGTCGGTGAACTGGCGAAATGGCGGGGAATACGGCGACCGGCGGCGACACAAGGGCACCGTCCGATCTCCCCACCCCTCCCAACATTAAGTATCGTAAATGCTGGCTGAAAACGCGCGCGGAATCTGGCGGCCGTCCGATTTTTTCCGCAAAAGCCAGCGATGCCAGGCCGCTATCCGACCTAGGGATGCAGGTCATACTCGCGGATCTTGTCGAAGAGCTGGCGGCGGCTGATGCCCAGGCGCTCGGCCGATTTGGTGCGGTTGCCCTGGCAGGCGACGAGGGCGCGCTGAATCGCCCGGCGCTCGACCTCGGCGAGCAGCGCGCGGAGTGGGATCGGCTCGCCCGAGTCCGTCGCCGCGGCCTCGGGGATCACGGTGTCGGGCAATTCGTCGACGTCCAGGTGCTCGGGGAGGATCATGCGCCCGCGAGCCCCGATCACGGCGCGGGCCAGGGTGTTCTCGAGCTGGCGGACGTTCCCCGGCCAGCTCCGCTCCTGGATGACGCGGAGCGCCCCGGGCGAGATCGTCAGCTCGCCCCAGCCGTGCCTGTGCTCCAGCCGCCTGAGGATGTGCTCGACCAACGGCTCGATGTCCTCGGGCCGGTCGCGCAGGGGCGGGATCACGATCCGCGCGACGTTCAGCCGGTAGTACAGATCCTCACGAAACCGTCCCGCGGCGACCTCGCGGGCCAGGTCGCGGTGCGTCGCCGAGATGATCCGGGCATCGGTGCGGAGGATCTCGGTGCCGCCGACTCGCTCGAACTCCCGCTGCTGGAGCACCCGCAGGATCTTCGCCTGGGCCGACAGCGGCAGCTCGCCGACCTCGTCGAGGAAGATCGTCCCGCCCGCGGCGCGCTCGAACCGGCCCGGCTTCTGCCGGTCGGCGCCGGTGAACGCGCCCTTCTCGTGGCCGAAGAGCTCGCTTTCGATCAGGCCCTCGGGCAGCGCACCGCAGTTGACACGGATGAAAGGCCCGCTCGCTCGGTCCGAGTGTCTATGCAGCGCCGAGGCCACCAGCTCCTTGCCCGTGCCGCTCTCGCCAGCGATCAGCACGGGCGCGTCGGTCGCCGCCGCCAGGCCGATCGCCTTGAAGACCTCGCGCATCGACGCGCTCTTGCCAACCAGATCCGGCCCGTCGTCCTCGCCGTCGTCGGCCGGAGGCGCGGCGGGCGACTCATCGGCGCGGGAGCGTAGCGCCTTGACCTCCTCGGCCAGCGCGCGCTGGCGCAGCGCGCGCTTCAGCGTGATCAGCACCTCATCCAGGTCGAACGGCTTGGTGAGGTAGTCATACGCCCCGCGCCGCATCGCCTCGATCGCGACCGCCGAGCCCCCGAGCGCCGTGACGACGATCACGGGCAGATCCGCAAGCTTCGGGCCGAGCTCGGCCAGGACCTCCATGCCGTCTCGCCCGGGCATCTTCAGGTCGAGCAGCACGGCGTCCGGGGCATCGGTCGCGATGGACGCCAGCGCCTCGCGGCCGTCGGACGCCTCGAGGGTCGCGTACCCCTCGGATTTGAGCAACAGGACGAGATTCCGGCGGATGGTCCGATCGTCGTCGGCCACCAGGATCATCACGGGGTTGTTCATGGGTGGACGACTCCGTTGGGATTCGCCTCGGCGGCCGGCAGGATAAGGGTGAAGACCGCGCCCCGGCCGTCGGCCCGGTTGGCGGCGTGCAGCTCGCCGCGGTGCGCCAGAGCGATCTCGCGGGCGATCGCCAGGCCCAGCCCGGTGCCCTCGACCTTGGTGGTGTAGAAGGGTTCGAACAGGTGCTCGACCGTGTCGGCGGCCAGGCCCGGGCCGGTGTCGATCACGCTGGCGGCGATCGTCCGCCGCGACGAGTCGCGCCGGGTGGTCAGGCGCAGCGTGCCGCCGCCGTCCATCGCCTGCACGGCGTTCGTCGTCAGGTTGCGAAACACCTGGAGCAAGGCCGGCGACGCCATCTCGACGGGCGGCAGGCCGGGGTCCAGCTCAAGTTCGACCTTCACGCCCCGCGCCCGCGCCGGGCCCGACGCGAGCCGGGCCGCCTCCGCGACCACGCCGTTCAGGTCGCCCGGGACCAGGTCCTGCGCGTCGGCGCGCGAGAATTGCAGCAGCCGCGAGACGATCTCCTCGAGCCGGTCGACCTCGTGGACCAGGTTGCCCAGCGACTCCTCATCCAACCCGACGATCCCGCGCTGCCAGAGCTGTGCCGTCGACCGGATGCCCGCCAGCGGGTTGCGCACCTCGTGCGCCACGCCGGCCAGCAGCTTGCCCAGCGCCGCGAGGCGTTCGCTCCGCCGCAATTCCGTCTGGAGCCGCTCGCGCTCGATCGCCTGGCGGCGGACCGTTCTCGCCAGTCCGGCCGTCA
>JAKAUH010000394.1 GCA_021818605.1 Planctomycetota bacterium | reverse complement strand
AAATCCGCAAATCTCTGTAAACTGACAGGGGCCCCCGCATCATCCGCATGCGGCGACGTTCATGACGAACCCGCCGCGACGACCGCCGCGACGGGCGGGCGCTCGAGGTCCGGGAACAACCCGTCGAGCCGAGTCGTGTCGAGCGAGACGTCGGCCGGTCGGGGTTCGGCAAGCGCGGCGTCGGCCCGGCGGCCGGGAAGGACGAGCGCCGGGTCGATGCCCGAGGCGGCCGCGGCGCGCCGCATCAGGTCGAACCGGCTGAGGCGCTCGCGACCGCCGAGGTGCACGATACCGGTCGCATCCGACTCGACCAGGCGCAGGAGAGCCTCCGCGGCGGCCGAGTAGGGCAGGGGGGTGCGGAACTCGTCGACAAAGAACGAGCGCGGCTCGCCGCGGCGGAGGGTCGCCAGCGCCTGCGCGAAGAAGTCCGGAGCGGCCGAGGCTGGCGCGCCGAACAGCAGGCTCAGCCGCGCGACCAGCCCGCCGGGCGAGGCGGCGACGTGCGCCTCGGCATCGAGCTTGGTCTGACCGTAGGCGAGAACCGGCCGGGCCGGGTCGTCCTCGCGGTACCACGAGCGGGAACCGTCGAAGACCAGGTCGGTCGAGGTGAAGACCAGCCGTCGCCCGCGGGCGGACGCCCATTGGGCCAGCCGCCAGGTTGCCTCGACATTCACGGCGCGGGCACGCTCGGGCTCGCGGCGGACCGCCTCGGCCGTACTCAGACAGCCGGCGTGGAGGATGGCCCCGGGATCGTCCTCGTCGAGCGCGCCATCAACGGCCCGGGCGTCGGCCAGGTCGACCGGCCGCAGCGGGATCCGGCCGCGCGTTCCCTCGGTCGTCCCGCTCCAGGCACGCACCTCGTGCCGGCCGAGGCGCACCAGGCGATCGACCAGCACGGAGCCCAGCCGGCCGCTGGCACCCGTCACAATAATCCGCATGATCGCTATCCCCCTCCTCGTATCCCGAGATTTCCCAGACTGGAGATCAGGTCGGCCGGGCCGCGTTACCGATGGCTAATTCCAAAGAGTGGTACCTGGCAATACGAAACCCGGGTGCACGGTACGGTCACGCCGACCACGAAAGAAGCGCCGCCATGAACATCCGCGACGTCGCACTGGACGACCTGGTCCTCGATCCCAACCTGAACCTGCGGGACCGGCTGGACGACTTCACCGTCGAGCGGTACGCGGACTCGTGGGAGCGGCTGCCGCCGATCACGGTGTACGAGGTGGACGGCCGGCTGCTCCTGGCTGACGGGTTCCATCGCCACGCGGCGGCCGTGATGATGGGCAAGCGGACGATCCCGGCCGAGATCCGCCAGGGAACGTTCAACGAGGCGCTTGACTTCGTCGCGAGCGTGAACCTGTTCCACGGCCTGCCGCTGACCCGCGCCGAGCGTCGGCGGGCCGTCGAGGTCAAGCTGAAGCTGCACCACGACTGGTCGGATCGCCGGCTGGCCCAGGAGCTGGCCGTCAGCCGCGAACTGGTCTTCAAGATCCGCGATCAACTGGTCAAGTCCCAACAGATCCCCAACCTGCCGGGCCGCGTGGGTGCCGACGGCAAGCTGTACACGACGGCCGGGCTCCCGAAGGACGAGAACGAGCGGCTGCCGCGAGACAACAAGAGCGCCGGGGCCGATGACGAGGCCGACAGCCGCGGCCGTCGGACCATGGGCGCCACAGCGGCGCCGCCGTGGGACGACACGAAGACCGAACCCTCCGAGATGGTCAAGCGGCCCAGGGGCGACGAGGTCCCGCCGTTCGCCCGCGACGCCCGCGATGCGGCCGCGACCATGCCCGCCGAGATCTCCGGCTCGACGATCGACGAGATGCTCGAGCTGATGGCGCGGCAGGTCAACGAGGTCGTCACCTGGACAAAGGCCGAGGGCTTCAACGAGGCGTACCGCTCGGCATCGGCCAACGCGCGGGGGCTGTTCCAGGCCGCTGTGTTCAACCTCGCCGCGCGGGCCGAGCGGCTGCGCAAGGGGGGGTGAGCCGGATCGCGGTCCGGCCCCGGGGAAGGCGGACCTCGGCTGGCGGATCATGGTCGGCTACTCGCGGACGTGTCCGTCGCCGATGACGATCCACTTGGTGCTCGTCAGCTCGCGAAGGCCGCACGGCCCCCGGGCGTGGAACTTGTCGGTACTGATGCCGATCTCGGCGCCCAGGCCGAGCTGGCTGCCGTCGTTGAACCGGGTGCTGGCGTTGACCATCACGGCCGAGCTATCCACCTCGGCGACAAACCGCCGCGATGCGGCGAGGTCGTCGGTGACGATCGCCTCGGTGTGACCCGAGCCGTGCCGCGTGATGTGCGCGATCGCGTCGTCAAGGGAGTCGACCACCGCGACGGCGAGAATCCTGTCGAGGTACTCGGTGTCCCAGTCGGCCGGCTCGGCGGGCCGCATCCGCGGGACGATCGACCGCGCGCCGGGATCCCCGCGAAGCTCGACCCCGGCGGCCACGAGCGCCTCGGCGGCGCGGGGCAGGAAGCGAGGCGCGGCGTCGCGGTGGACCAGCAGGGTCTCGGCCGCGTTGCAGACCCCCGGGCGCTGCGCCTTGGCGTTCACGATGATCCGGACACCCATCTCGATGTCGGAGCGCGCGTCGATGTAGACGTGGCAGTTGCCCTGATAGTGCTTGAGCACGGGCATTCGCGCCTCGGCCACCACGCGTCGGATCAGCCCCTCGCCGCCGCGAGGGATCGCCAGGTCGATGAACTCGGGCAGGGCCAGAAGCGCGCCGACGGCCGCGCGGTCGGTCGTCGGAACGAGCTGCACGGCGTCCGCCGGCAGGCCGGCGGAGGCCAGCTCGTCGGCCAGGATGCGGTGCAGCGCCCGGTTGGTGGCGATGGCCTCCTTGCCGCCGCGGAGGATCGCGGCGTTGCCGCTCTTGACGCAGAGCGCCGCGGCGTCGACGGTGACGTTCGGCCGGCTCTCGTAGATCATGAAAATCACGCCGAGCGGGACGCGGACCTGACGGACCTCCAGGCCGTTGGGCCGTCGGCTCGAGGCGATGGTTTCGCCGATCGGGTCGGGCAGGGCGGCGACGTCCAGCAGCGCCCGCGCGATCTCGTCGACGCGCTTCGGGTCGAGCCGCAGGCGGTCGACCGCGGCGGCCGAGAGTCCCCGCGCCGGAGCCGCGGCGACGTCCTCGGCGTTGGCCGCGAGCACCTCGTCGCGGCGCTCGACCAGCGCGGCGGCCGACCGGCGCAGCCAGCCGTCCTTGGCCGAACCCCGGGCGACCGCCATCGCCCGCGACGCTGTCTTCGCCCGGCGTGCCAGCTCGCGGCAGAGGTCGGTCACACCGTGGTCGCAGTCGGCTTCGGGGAGCCGATCAATCCCGGCCCTGGAGGCACTGCCCGCTGTATCCGTATCGGTATCCGTATCCGTATCGGTATCCGTATCGGTATCAGTCCTCGGTCCCACGCTTGTGCTTGTGCTCATGCTCATGACGTCTCCTCTTCCGGCCAGCCCCGGATTGCGCCCCAGACCTTGATCGCGTCGACGGCCGCCGCGACGTCGTGCACCCGGACGACCCGCGCCCCGGCGACGCAGGCCGCCAGCGACGAGACCGCCGAGGCCGTCGCCCGCTCGCCCACGCCTCGCCCGGTGATCGTGCCCAGGAACCCCTTGCGCGACGTGCCCACCAGGACTGCACATCCCAGCGTGGCAAAACGCCCGAGGTCTCGCAAGATCGCCAGGTTGTGCCCGATCGCCTTGCCGAAGCCGATCCCCGGATCCACCGCGATCCGATCGCGCGGAATGCCCTGCGCGACGGCCCAGTCCACCCGGCGCGCCAGGAAGTCGTACACCTCGGCAACCACATCGTCGTAACGCGGCTCGTGCTGCATGGTCCGGGGCACGCCCTGCATGTGCATCAGCACCACGCCGGCGCCTGACCCGGCGACGACGCGGGCCATCTCCGGATCACCGGTCATCGCGGTGATGTCGTTGACGATCGAGGCGCCGGCGTCCAGGGCACGGCGGGCGACCTCGGCCCTGGTGGTGTCGACCGACAGCGGCAGGTCGACCGCGCCGGCGACGGCCTGGATGACCGGGATGACGCGGCGCAGCTCCTCGACGAGCGGCACGGACTCGGACCCGGGCCGGCTCGACTCGCCGCCCAGGTCGAGCAGCAGGGCGCCCTCGGCGGCCAGCCGCCGCGCGTGGTCGAGCGCGGCCTCGACGCCGGGAAGCCGGCCGCCGTCCGAGAAGCTGTCGGGCGTGACGTTCACGATCCCCATCACGACGGGGGTCGGGTCGCCCGCCGGCACGATGATCCGCCGCGAGGTCCGCCAGGTCACGTCCGCCATCGGCCGGTCGACTCCGCCCGTTTCGGGTTGCTCGTGTCCAGGGTGTGTGGTGAGAAGGTCCGGCTCTGGGCTCGGCAGCGCCGTCCCGGCGCGCGGCGCCGGGACGGAACGCGCGGTACTACTCGACGTCGCTGGCGTTGAACCAGGGCTTCTCCATCATGTCCACGATCTGCTTGGCGATGTTCTCGGTGACCTGCTGGAAGCTGGTCAACGTGGTCTGGCCAAGTTCGGGGACGAACGGAAGCGCCTCGGTGACCTGTGTCGGCAACTGGTTCTTCTCGGACTCCTGCGGCGGGTTGTGCCGCCAGTTGATCCAGACGGTCATCGTGGCCGTGAGCTCGCGGGGCAGGTTGGTCGGCGCCTCGACGACCAGGAACTTGTTGTCAACGGTGATCACGCCCTCGAGGATCGAGTCGGCATCCTCGCGTCTGCCGACGACCACGAAGGGGGTGCGCATGCTGATTTCCTTCATCACGGCCTCCTCGAGCATGAGCTGGAGGTCGCGGCGGAAGCGGTTCGACTTGAAGTAGACGAAGACGCGATTGCCCTCGGACGTGTCGAACGGCGCCTGCATGTGCCAGCCGAAGAACCCGCCCTCGCCGGCTGAGTCGGGCGTGGGCAGGCTGCTGCAACCGGGCGAGAGCCCCAGGGCGACGATCAAGGGCGCCGCCGCGGCCAGCCGGGCGAGCCGGCCGCCGCGTCGTGGGGTCCGGCGGTCGGGGCGAGCGAGGCCGCCATTCTGGATCATCATCACATCATACCTCCGGGCATACCCATGCCGCCCATGCCGCCCATGCCACCCATGCCCATTCCACCCATACCCATGCCGCCCATGGGGCCGGAGCTCATAAAGGGATCGCTGGCCCCCGGCGGGATGATGATCTTGCTGGGCTTGGATGGCTTGCGGGGCATCTTGGCGAGCTGAACCAGCTCGGCCTTGGCCTTGACGGCCCAGGGACTGTTGGGCCAGCGCCTTGGCACCCAACCGAGGTAGTACTCGGCCGAGGCGACCTTCTTCATCTTCTTGTACCGCATGCCGATGTTGTAGATCTTCTCGGCGTTGGCGTCGTTGATGTGATCGATGGTCAGATAGAGCTTCTCGAAGTTGGCCTGGTGCTCGGGGAAGGTCTCCATGGTCTGAATGGCCATGGTGCGTGCCTTGTCGAGGCAGGAAGAGTCGTACTCAGGTCCGATGTAGCTCCGAACGCGGGCATCGATCGCGGCGAGCTGGGCGTACTGGAGATACGGGGTCTTGCGGCCGGCCCACTCCTTGATGAACAGCTCGTAGAGCTCCGAGGCGGTCTCGTAGTCGTCGTGCTTCGCGTGGAAGTCGGCGATCTCGATGGCGGCCTTGTCGGCGCTGGGGCCGAGCGGGTCGTTGTGCTGCGCGTGCTCCAGCGCGATGATGCCCGAGCTCTGAGTGAAGATCAGGGGCATACGGCCGTCGAAATGCGCCTGCCAGGGGAGCTTCTTCTGAAGCGGCGTTTTCGGGTCCGACTGCGCCAGCCAGAGGCGGCCGATCTCGAGCTCGCGCTCGGTCAGCTTCTGCATGTAGTTGGTGCCGGGATAATCGTTGGCGAGCTTCTCGTAGCTGGTGTGGGCGTCGGT
>JAKAUH010000514.1 GCA_021818605.1 Planctomycetota bacterium | reverse complement strand
TAGCTTATCGATACCGAAGTCGGCAGCGGCATTAAGCTTGCGCTTCAAGATCTCGCGCCGGGCGGCGGGGCGGGTCTTTGTTTGAACCCACGGCCTCGCCCCCTGGCCAGTCCAGGGAACGTCCGATGGAGACGCCCGCCTCGTCCCGAGGCAGGTGGAATCCCTCGGCCGGTGCTCTTTCTCAATTCGGTAGTTGGTCATACACGAATCATTCACCTTCGTGGGAATCGTGGGCCTCGCGGCCCCCGAAACACGCGAGAGGTGAGTGGCACTCTCCACACTACAGTTCACGATTCACGTGAATAATCCGGCCGCCCGACGCGAGTCGCGCGAGCCGGTCGAGAACCCTTACGGATCAAGTCATGTGCGGAGGAGCCCCTGGAGCCGCGTCGCGAGACGCCGCTCTGGAACGGCCCTCCGGCAACCCGCCTGATCGTTGGCCTGGCTCAGCGGCCCCGGTATCCACCGGAAGTCGCGAGGCGGCGGCCCGATCGGCGTGGTCAAGCTCCTAAGGGCGCGGGGGGAATGCCTAGGCGTCATCAGGATTCGGGCGTGGAAGGCTGCGATAAGTCCGGGGGAGCTGCCCAACGAGCGTCGATCCCGGAATGCCCGAGCAACCCAGGGAACTGAAACATCTCAGTACCTGGAGGAAAGGAAATCAACCGAGACTCCCTCAGTAGCGGCGAGCGAACGGGGACCAGCCCAAACCGGTCGGAAATCCGCCCGGGGTTGTGGGGCCGGAATCATGGAATGGGTCGAACCGAGCCGAAGCCTTTTGGAAAATGGCACCAGAGCGGGTGATAGTCCCGTAGGCAAAGGCGAGGCCCTCCTATCCGGTACCCAAGTAGGGTCGGGCACGTGAAACCCGGCCTGAATCGGCGGGGACCATCCCGCAAGGCTAAGTACGCGATGACGACCGATAGCGAACCCAGTAGGGCGACCGAACGGTGGGAAGAACCCCGATCAGGGGAGGATACTGAACCTGAAACCCCGCGCCTACAAGCGGTGGGAGGGCACTGGACGCAAGTCCGGCCTGACCGCGTGCCTTTTGCATAATGATCCGGCGAGTTACTGTGTCCGGCCCGGTTAACCCCTTCAGGGGGGGAGCCACAGCGAAAGCGAGTCTGAACAGGGCGATACGGTCGGGCGTAGTAGACGCGAAAGCAGGTGAACTACCCATGGGCAGGTTGAAGCGGCCTTAACCGGCCGTGGAGGACCGAACCCACCAGTGTTGAAAAACTGGGGGAGGACCCGTGGGGAGGAGTCAAAGTCTTATCAAACCTGCAGATAGCTCGTTCTCTCCGAAATGGCTTTAGGGCCAGCCTCGGGACATAGTCCAGGGGGGTAGAGCGACGGAATCCGCCTGGGGGCCTTCCCGGCTACCCAACGGAACCCAACTCCGAATACCCTGGACCGGACCCCGGGAGTCAGAGCGCGGGGGATAAGCTTCGCGCTCGAGAGGGAAACAACCCAGACCGCCGACCAAGGCCCCCAATGCGACGCTCAGTGGCAAAGGAAGTGGGATCGCCGTGACAGCCGGGATGTTGGCTTAGAAGCAGCCACCATTTCAAAAGTGCGTAACAGCTTACCGGTCGAGCCATCCCGCGCCGAAAATGACGGGGACTAAGCGTCGAGCCGCAGTCGCGGAACCGCAAGGTTGGTAGGAGAGCGTCGTCATCCGCTGTGAAGGTAGACCGTGAGGACTACTGGAGCGCTGACGAGTGCGCATGCCGGAACGAGTAACGACAAGACGGGTGGGAAGCCCGTCCGCCGAAAGCACAAGGTTTCCTGGGGAAGGTCAATCCGCCCAGGGTCAGTCGGGACCTAAGGCGAGGCCCAAGGGCGTAGCCGATGGACAGGCGGTTAATATTCCGCCACCCGCCGGAGAGGTTGAATCGTCCGGGGACGCCGGACCGAATCGGGTCGGGGTGCTAGATACCCCCGTGCCGCAAGGCCGACAGCTTGCCTGGAAGCCCGATGACGTCCCGGCCACGAAAAGCCGGACGAGGACGAACCGCGCGGCCCGTACCGCAATCCGACACAGGTGTGCTAGGCGAGTATCCGAAGGCGTTCGGGAGAACCCTCGTGAAGGAACTCGGCAAAATGACCCCGTACCCTCGGTACAAGGGGTGCTCCCTCGCAAGGGGGAGCCGCAGAGAATCGGCTCTAGCGACTGTTTATCAAAAACACAGGACTCTGCCAACTCGCAAGAGGACGTATAGAGTCTGACGCCTGCTCGGTGTCGGTAGGTTAAGGAAGCCGATGACCGCAAGGGTAGTTGGCGACCGAAGCCCCGATAAACGGCGGCCGTAACTATGACGGTCCTAAGGTAGCGAAATTCCTTGTCGGGTAAGTTCCGACCTGCATGAATGGCGTAACGACTGGAGCACTGTCTCCACGAGGGACCCGGTGAAACTGTAGTCGTGGTGAAGATGCCACGTACCCGCGATTAGACGGAAAGACCCCGTGAACCTTTACTGCAGGTTGGCACTGGTCCAGCGTTGTTTCTGTGTAGGATAGGTGGGAGGCTTCGAAGCGGTGGCGCTAGCCATCGTGGAGCCAACGGTGAAATACCACCCTGAAATTGCGTTGGCCCTCACCGGTCCGTGGCCCGGACCGGGACCGTGCTCATCGGGCAGTTTGACTGGGGCGGTCTCCTCCCAAAGAGTAACGGAGGAGCGCCATGGTACCCTCGGCCCGGTCGGCAATCGGGCAACAGGAGCGCAAACGTAGAAGGGTGCCTGACTGCGAGACCCATCAGTCGAGCAGAGACGAAAGTCGGCGTTAGTGATCCGGCGGTGCTGGATGGAAAGGCCGTCGCTCAACAGATAAAAGGTACTCCGGGGATAACAGGCTGATCTCCCCCGAGCGTCCCTAGCGGCGGGGAGGTTTGGCACCTCGATGTCGGCTCATCGCATCCTGGGGCTGGAGAAGGTCCCAAGGGTTTGGCTGTTCGCCAATGAAAGCGGTACGCGAGCTGGGTTCAGACCGTCGTGAGACAGGTCGGTCCCTATCTGTCGTGGGCGCAGGAAACTTGAGGAGAGTCTCCCCTAGTACGAGAGGATTGGGGAGGACCGACCTCTGGTGTGCCGGCTGTCCTGCTAAGGGCATCGCCGGGTAGCCAGGTCGGGACAGGATAAGCGCTGAAGGCATCTAAGCGCGAAGCCCCCTCCAAGATGAGGTTTCCAGCAGCAAACGCTGCGAAGGCTCCTGGAAGACGACCAGGTCGATAGGCCGGGAGTGCACGGCGCGCGAGCGCCTTAGCCGACCGGTCCTAACAGCCGAGCAGCTTGACCACCCCGATCGGCCCGCTTCCGATCCGAACGCCCAGGGCCCAAAGGCCCCGGCGCACCGGACGAGCGGTCCCACGATCGGGCGACGATCCCAGTGGGGATTCTCGAAGCAATGACGTGAGCAGTAGGCGGAGAGTGCCCGCCCTCGTGTCTGACCAACACACCGAGAGACGCGCCCGGCCGGCCTGACCGCCGGCCGGGCGAATTTCCGGCGACCATACTGGCGGGGTCACACCCGTTCCCATCCCGAACACGGCCGTTAAGCCCGCCAGGCCCATGATAGTGCCCTTGGCGCGAAAGTCGGTTATCGCCGGAATCAACCACCACAGGCCGCCCAGGAGCCCCACCAGGCTCCAGGGCGGCCTTTTCTATTTTCCGGGTCGATCATTTAGGCGATCCGCAGGAAGAACCGTACCCGTCGATCCCCGCAATCCTGTCGGTCCAGCATGTCTCCCGGGTAGAATTGCACCGACCGATCGCCTTACCGGAAGTCGTTCACCTTCGCTCCACTTTTCGCGGCCGATCGGTTTATCGGATCTGCTCCACCCTCGCTCCGCGGTTGTCCGCGGCGGTCGTCATGGCGGCCAGGTCCGGAATCCCGAGGCGATCAGCGATTCTCGTGTGGGCTGCGGCCACCGCGCTGGCCGGTCGCTCCGAGAATGTGTAGAGCGACGGCCCCCACGAACTCTGGCCGCACCCGTGGAAACCCATCTGTCGGAGCTCGCGGATGATCGCGTCGGCGATCGGCGAGCTGTAGATCCCGCCCTGTGCGGGTGTGAAGCAGGCGCCGACATGGGCCTGGAGCTCCTCGAGGGCCTGGCCGAACGTCCGGATGTCGCGTTCGGCGATCGCGGGCAGAATGGCCAGCAGGACCAGCCGGCAAAGGCGGTCGGTCATCTCTTCGGCGACCGGAGGAAGGTCGGCGAAGGCCCTCGTTTCGTCGTGGCCGTGCAGTCCGTGTCGGCCTGGCGGTTGGACCATAAGTATCGTCCACTCCTCGGGGAATGGGAGCCGGCACAGAAGCGGCGGGACGCTGGACCTGTCCATTCGGCCGCCGTCGACGAGGAATCCGCCGTGACGGAATCCGTGCAGTCCGATCCCGGATCGGCGTCCGCGTCCGGTGAGCCGGGCAAGCTGCTCGCTCGTCGGCTCGTGGACGCCGTTGAGTTCCATCACGGCCCTTGCCACGGCCAGGCTGAGCTGCGTTCCGGCGCCCAGGCCGGCATGCTCCGGCGGTGCCCGATGAATGCGGATGGCCACGGGCTTCGGGTGGATTCCCAACTCGGGGAGACGATCGCGCAGGGCCCCGAGGATGCGCACGACCCGGTCGGCGAGCGGACCCTCGACGACCTGGGTCGCTGCGGGCTCGACAGTCATCTCGATGTCGGGCGAGCGGATCATCAGGCCGAGGCCGCCGAACTGTCGTTTGGCTCCAGGTCCCCAGCCGAGCAGCCCGAAGTGCAGTCGGCTCGGCGTCTGGAGGAGCAGGCGTGAGCCGGTCATTTTGGCAATGGTCTCAGGTCGGGATCGACGCCCTGATGGGCGGCGGCTTGCCGGAGGAAGCGATTGAGCAACTCGAATGCAGCCCGTTCGTCAGGACCACCGGTCTTGACGACGAGGACCTCGAGCTTCCGGAATTCCAGCAGGAGGTCGCGCACCGGAAGCCACGCGACCCGGGTGGCCAGGATGGCGGCCTCGAGGACCGCGTGCTTTGCGCGGTTGAAGCCGAAGAAGTCCCGATGCCGTCCCGACGCGACGGTTTCGGCCAGAATCGTTGTCCTGTCCTCAAGGTCGTCGAACTCGACGACGCGGAACTCGTAATATCGGCACGCATCGGCGAGGATCGCACCGTCCACTCGACTCGCGGGCCTCGTCGCGGGGAACGGTTCCAGCGGCATACCTATCGCGGCCTGGGCCAGGATGAGGACATCGTCGGTGACGTGGAAAACGCCTTCACCCCTGGCCTTGAGGTTGGCATAGGTGGTCGAGCTCCGGTAGGGCCGGAGGATGAACCGGTCCAGCTTCGCGGCCGGCTCGACGTCCGGGCCCATCGGAGCGACATTCAACGAATCCTCGCCGCTCAGGCTCGTCACGATCCCTTCGAGAATCACGATTGCCCCCCGCCGGATTCCTCGCCTTTCCGGCCGTCATCCCGCGAATCCGAGCTGCCTCGACGGCGGGATAACTTCTCACGAGCGATGTGGCTGGTCTCGGGCGTCGTGAGGAAGCCCCATTCCAATGCCTGATCCTGGCGATACGACTTGCTCAGAGTCAAGGCCGTCCTCGCCTTCATCATCTCATAGCCCAGGTAAAACGCGTGCGCGGCGTCACGAACTCCCATCTGCTCGAAGAGCACGAAGGGGTCGATGTCGCTCAGCAGGTGTTGATTGTTGAGTGCGTGAATCTTTTCGCCCTCGGCGAAGAGGCGCCAGTTCGGGTCGCGGATCCGCCGCTGGAGCTCGGTAAGATTCGCCTCGCCGAACTCGCCCACGCGAGGATCGCGGAGCATCACGAGGCGAGGGTCGAGGTGCTTCGGCAGAGTCCGCCGCGCGACGGCGTGATGGGCGAGTCGACGGGCGACGTCGATCTCGACGACGGACGACCTCGCCCAGTTGATCACGGCGGTGGTCAGGA
>JAKAUH010000264.1 GCA_021818605.1 Planctomycetota bacterium | reverse complement strand
ATATGCGGCTGCGACGAACCGGGGTCTCTTCGAGGCCGCCGTCGTTCTCTGTGAGCAGCTCCATCACGAGATCCCCTGGAAGTGACAGGGCAAGTCGGGCGCTGGTCGTCGCAGCCAGAAGGGTCGGGGAGATCGCCAGGAGATCCGTGAGGGTTGCACGAGGATCCCACTGGGCAACCACCGCGGTGGCTCAATTCTGGCCGCGAAGGTGGCTCACTTCCTGGCCGCGGTTGACACGGACGCCAAGCGGGTCCCACTCGTGAAGAAGAACCCGGCGCACGGCATCAATCAGATGGCTGCTTCTTGCCATTGGACCTAACCTTCTCACGAGCAAGCGACTCTCAACGCCTTCCTAAAAACCATCCCATAAGCAAAAATTGCGCAAAATCGGGGCTCGTTTTGTTGATTATTTAGAGTAGAGGGGAAGGCTTCGCAAGGGATACAGAGCACAAAGAGAAATGATGCCAATCAAGCATGAATCACAACCCGGGGATCAGCACTCCCATGCCACCGTTATCGACACGATGGATGACTGGTTGGTTCCCTCTTGCTGGCGCGGACTCACAATCGGTCTGCGCGCAGGCAACGCCAGTCAGCATTCAAGCGCGCATTCATTTGTCAGTCCGACTGCCGCAGATGGCTGCGCGCCGACAGAACGAACCCAATCTACATCGTTTCTTCATATATCTGTGGAGCTTCGGCGCCGATAGTTCGGTGCGCCAGGGTGCAAATCGAGCAAACGAACCCAAAGATAGGAAAAATGTAGCGATTGCAGCGATTAATTGGGACAAGGTGAAGGAAGGCCAGTCCAGGGGTCGGTTCGGCGCCTCGATGTCTCGGTCGAGCTCGAACCGGCCAGGTGGGGCGTCAGGTGGAGCAAGGTGGTAGACTCGGGTCCTGGCTGAACGACCGGTTTGGACGACGAGTGAAGGCGTGGATGCGGCGGCTGAAAGCTCCTTGGCGATGGGGGAACGGCGATGGCCTCAACGAGGAAGACCGGCACTGACACGGAAAGCGAAGCGAGTGCTGCCGTGCATGATGGGGCAAACTTCGTCTTCCCGCCGATCGCGCGAGTCCGGCGCACCTACCGGCAGCCGGAGGTGGCCGACGTGGCGGCGGCCACGGTTGAGGCGATCCGGGGAAGCCGGTTGAAGGACCGGGTGCGGCCGGGAGGACGGGTTGCGATCACGGTGGGAAGTCGGGGCATCGCCGACATCGGCCGAATCGCCCGCGCCGCGGTCGACGCGGTGCGCTCGCTGGGGTTCGACCCGTTCGTCATCGCCGCGATGGGGAGTCACGGCGGCGGGACCGCCGAGGGTCAGCGCGCACTCCTGGCCGAGTTGGGGGTGACCGAGGAGTCCGTCGGCTGCCCGATCTGCTCCGAGATGGACACCGTGGTTCTCGGCACCAGCTCGATCGGGCTGCCCATCCACCTCGACCGCAACGCCCACGAGGCCGATGGGATCATCCTGCTCAACCGGGTCAAGCCGCACACGTCGTTCACGGGGCGGTTCGAGAGCGGGCTGCTCAAGATGCTTACCATCGGCCTGGGCAAGCGCCAGGGTGCGGCGCAGGTGCACAAGCTGGGGCTGCCCGGCCTGCGCGCGATGCTGCCCGAGGTCGGCGAGTTCCTGCTCCGGAATACTCGCGTCGCGCTGGGGGTGGCGATCCTCGAAAACGCCCGCGAGCACGCGGCCCGGATCGTCGCCGTCGAGCCGGAGGAGCTGCTCGACACCGAGCCGAGGCTGCTCGACGAGTCACGCGAACTGATGGCCCGGCTGCCGTTCGACCAGATGGACGTCCTGGTGGTCGGCGAGCTGGGCAAGAACTACAGCGGTACTGGGATGGACCCAAATGTCATCGGCCGCCAGCGGATCGAGACAATGCCCGACCTGTCGACGCCGGTGATCACGCGACTCGCGGTGCTGGACGTGTCGGAGGAGTCGCGCGGCAACGCCCTGGGGATCGGACTGGCGGATCTGACCACCGAGCGCCTGGTTAGCCGGATCGACCCGACGCCGATCCGGGTCAACTGCATGACGAGCAACCTCCGCACGCGGGCGCGCGTTCCGCTGTCATTGCCCACCGACCGCGACGTGATCGACGGCTGCCTGGACACCTGCTGGCGGATCGAGCGGATGACGGCACGGATGGTCCTGATCCCCAACACGCTCGAGCTGACCACGCTCTGGGTCACGCCGGCGATGTCGAATGACGTCGAGGCTCATCCCGAACTGACGTTCGAGTCCGACTTCATGCCGGTCCCGCTGTGCTCCAACGGGCGGCTCGACCAGGAGCTGCTGTTCCCCGAGAGTCAGCGGGCGCGCCGAGCCTTGCGAGAAGGCGCCGAGGCGCACCCCGCATGACCTGACCGACCCTTCGCCAGACGAGTCCCGACTGAACTGATGCCTGCAACAGAGGAAACCTGCCTGATGATCCGCGCGGTGGTGTTCGACCTGGATGGTCTGATGTTCGACACCGAGGCCCTGTTCTTCCGCTCGGCCTCGGAGGTGCTGGAGTCGCGCGGCCGTCGGTTCACGCCCGAGATCATGCGCGCCATGATCGGCCGGCGCTCGGCCGAGGTTGCCGAGGCGCTCCGGACGATGGCGAGGCTCGAGGAGCCCGTCGAGCAGATTCAGGCCGAGATCCGCCGCCGGTTCGACGACCAGGTCGACACGGCCGTGCACCCCACGCCGGGGCTGTTCGCGCTGCTGGACCATTTGCACCGGGTTGGCCTGCCGGCGGCGGTCGCCACCTCGTCGAGCCAGGCGTACGCCGCTCGGCTGCTGAACGGCCACCGGCTGACGGGGCGCTTCGCGTTCGTGCTGGGGTCGGAGGACGTGACCCGCGGCAAGCCCGAGCCCGAGATCTACCTCAAGGCGGCGGAGCGATTTGGCGTGCCGGCGGCCGAAACGCTGGTGCTGGAGGACAGCCCGGCGGGACTCGCCGCGGCCCGTGCGGCCGGAGCGTTCGCCGTGGCGATCCCGCACGAGCACAGTCCGGCCGACACGCTGACCGCGGCCAACCTCATCGTTTCGCGGCTCGATGATCCCCGTCTGCTGGCCCTGATCGATGATCGTATGCTCGCCGGAGAGGCCCGATGAACGCCACGCACGACCCAGCGCCACCCGCCGACGATCCCGACGTCAGGGCCGTCGACGCTCCGCCGCCCGCTCCACGGCGGGAGGTGCCAACGGCGGAGATCCTGCCGTACGTGGTGCCCATGTTCGCTTATGTCTCGCTGGGCGGTCTCGAGAGCTATTTGCCGCAGGAGAGCGGCCAGCTCAGCCATGTCTGGTATCCGATCGCGTACGCCGCCCGGGCGCTTGTCGTCGCCGCGATCGCCGTGTACTACCGCGCGATCTGGAAGGACTTCCGCCCGTTCCCGAGGCTCGGGCCAATCGCGCTGGCGGTCGTGGTCGGGCTGGTAGTGACGGCCCTCTGGGTCGGTCTTGACGGCCTCTATCCGGGCCTGCCCTTCATGGGCAAGCGCGCGTCGTTCGACCCCATGCGGATCCCAATCGCCGGCCGGATTGCGTTCTACGCGGCGCGGATGTTCGGGCTGGTGCTGGTCGTCCCGGTCGTCGAGGAGCTGTTCTGGCGGTCGTTCCTGATCCGGTGGTTGATCGAGCAGGACTTCAGGAGCGTCCCGATCGGCCGGGTCACGCTCTTCTCGGCCGGGGCGACGTCGGTGCTGTTCGCGCTGGCGCATCCCGAATGGCTGCCGGCGGTTCTCACGGGACTGATCTGGGCCTGGCTGCTCCACCAGACCCGGTCGCTTGCCTGCTGCCTGGTCAGCCACGCCATCGCCAACCTGGCGCTGGGGATTTACATCATCCAGGCCGGTGCCTGGAAGTTCTGGTGATCCACTCAGTGACCGCAGCGGCCATCCCGACCCGCGAGGCCGCGCATTGAGGATCAGAGTCATGATCATCCCCTGGGGCACCGACGCGCCTCTGTATCACCGGCCGTTCGCCACGATCGCGCTGATCGCGATCAACACGCTGCTCCTGGTCCTCGTGCCGCGAGATGCCTATGCCGACTACGTCCTCAAGCTGGGCGACGGGATTGACCCGCTCCAGTGGCTGACGAACAACTTCCTCCACTCGGGCGTGCTGCCCCTGGTGGGCAACATGATCTTCCTCTGGACCTTCGGCCTGGTGGTCGAGGGAAAGATCGGGTGGTGGCGGTTCGCGATCGTCTACCTGGTTCTCGGCGTGGTCGATAGCGCGCTGATGCAGAGCCTCGTTCCGGGCGGTCCGTCGCAGCAGGTCTCGATGCTCGGGTCGTCGACCATTGTGTTCGGCCTGATGGGCATGTGCCTGGTCTGGGCGCCTCGCAACGAGGTCACGTGCATGATCTGGCTGCGGTTCACGCCGATCGAGGTCGACCTGTCGATTCTCTGGTTCGCGGCGCTCTATATCGGGCTCGACGTGCTGACTGGCGGCATGTCGGGCGTGGTTCGGGCGAGCCTGACGAACCTGCCGCCGGCCATGATCGTCGCGCTGGCGCTCGATCACACGTTCGGCGCCATCCTGGGGATCGTCGTCGCCGCGTTGATGTTGAAGCTACGACTCGTCGACTGCGAGAACTGGGACATCTTCGCGGTGTTCGAGCGCCGGGCGGGAAAACCGCGCGAGCGGGGCAAGACCCGCAAGGCCGATCGTCTGGTATCGTCCGAGTATCGCGAGCGTGAGCCGAAACAACGTCGCCGGGGACGGAAGTCGTCATCGGGTGGTCCGTCGGAGCCCGAGGAGGACCGCGGCGTTGTTTTGTCACGCCGGCTCCGCCAGCACCTCGATCACCGCGAGCCCGAGGCGGCCCTGGCTGTCTACCACAAAGGCCGGCGGTCGGTCGACGGCTGGCAGCCCGGTGAGCCGGACTGGCGCGACCTCGTCGAGGCGATCCTGGCGGCCCAGTTCTGGGAGGCCGCTGTCGTCGTGATGCGCGACTACGTCCGGGGCATACCGAACCCGTCGCCCCGGATGCGGCTCAAGCTGGCGCAGGTGTTGATGCAGAACCTCGGTAAGCCGGCGCAGGCCATCAAGGTGCTCGGCCAGATCCCCGAGGGCAGTCTGCCCGACAAGCTCGAGACCATCCGGCGGCAGCTTCAGCGAAAGGCCGAGGCCCTGCGCGAGGAGGGTCCGTTCGAGATCGACGAGGACGTCGATTGACCTGTTGCGCCCCGCGTCGCGCCGCGTTGCCCCTCACAGCTTGAGGAACAACTTATGCTTCTCCAGATAGCGGTTGAACCCGTAGCAGATGGCGAAGTAGAGGATAAACCCGAGCGCCACGTACCAGAGGGGCGAATCCTTCGGCATGAATGGTTTGACGGCTTCGCCGACAATCGGATGGATCAGGTAGGCTGCCAGCGCGTTGACGCCGAAGGTGCCGAACACGCGGCTACGGAAGCGGCCGACATCGCACAAAAGGACGAAGAGCGCGTAGACCGCCAGCGAGAACCCGGCCGAAAACGTGAGGTACGCGATACTGCCGGTGCGCTGGCTCATGGTCCAGAGGTCCACCTGATGACTCGTCGATGGCGGTACGAAGGGCGGCGGCGCCCAGCCTTTGGCACACGAGAGCCCATAGCCGGCGATCATCAAGGCGACCGACCAGCCTGTCAGCCGGGCCGCCAACCGCCGGGGATCGGTCGCGGCGGCCGCGGCGTCGTAGGCCAGCGACCCGACCAGGAGGGGGATCGACCAGCTCAGAAAGCCGAGCGGTCCGCCGTCGATGACAGGCGTCTTCCACGCCCAGTCGAGGTAGAACCACCACGAGAGTCCCAGATGGAGTCCGGCGGAGGCGAGCAGGTATGCCACGCGAATGCCTGCACCGGCACCGATGACCGGCAGGACCCAGAGCGACGCCAGGGCGATGTGCACCAGCGCCTGGAACGGCTCGCGCCGGAAGGCAGAGGCGATCACAC
>JAKAUH010000823.1 GCA_021818605.1 Planctomycetota bacterium | reverse complement strand
AGGTCATTCCACCGTCCTTGCCCCAAGATTCTATCCCATCCCCCGCCCTCTCGCCGAGACCGACTTTGCCGCCACGCCGCCCGATGAGCCCCGTCCCCATCCCAGGTCGCCATTTCGCGATCAACTACAAATGCATCCATGGTAGACTCATTCCTCGTCAAAAAGCGCGAGCAAATTGTCGGGGCGGCGCTTCGAGTCGCGACCAACTTGATTAGAGTAGATCTTGACCTGGAGTTGGTCACTTCCCGATCTGCTCGATAATCATCACCGCAAGGGGTGACTCATGGCCTCCCTGTCGGTCCATTCGTTCGCACGTGCCCGGTCCAGGCGGCCGCGACGTCGCCGGCTGTTCCTGGCCGAAGTCCTGGAAACTCGCCGGCTCCTGTCGGCTGCCGCCCTGCCGCACGCCATCGCGCCGGCCTCTCTCGCGCCCGCCCTTGTCGGCCCGATGACGCCATCGGCCGGGACGACCTCGCCGACCGGGACGACCTCGCCAGCCGCAGGCGCGCTGTCACAGCTCAGTTCCGGACAGCCGGCCTCGCAGATCGTCATTCCGATTTACACCCTCAACTTTAACCTCGGCAATCCCAACGAAACCCTGGTGATCGTCGAGTTCTCGGGCAATCCCGGCTTCTCGTCGGCCGCATCCTCGGGTTCGTCCACGGTGAGCCAGGGCCCCGTCGCCACCTTCTCGGGCACCACCGGGGGGATGTCCGCCCTGTCGACCACGACGACCGACACGTCCGGTCCCACGGCCCAGACGCCGTCGATCACACCGTTGACCGCGGTCATTCTCTCGGGTCCGTCGGTCGGTGGTCGAGACGTCGTGGTGGTCATCTTGCCGCAACCGCTTGTGGCGAACCTCGGGCCCAGCGCGATCCCGGCAACCGACCAGGCGATCCTGGCGACGGCGGCCCTCGAGGAGATGCCGCTCGGCCCGCCGGTCCTTGGCCAGGGCTTCGAGTCGCCCGTCGGCGAGGGCTTCGTGTCGCTGTTTGGACCCAACCTGATGAGTCACACCGTCCCGGGCTGGCTTGACCTGGTCCTCCCGCCGACGGACTACATCGAGCCGATGAACGCCGCGCCGGCCATCCCCGAACCGGCCGCACCCGCCCCCGACCAGCCGGCCGTGCCCGTCCCGACCGACGCCAACGCCGTCACCGAGATCCTCCTGGATCCGGTGGCCCTGTCCGACTGGGGCAAGATGCCGGCCTCGCCAATCCTCACCAGCGACCTCGACGCCCCACGCCACGACGAGTATCCCACCTGGAGCCTCGCCGCCATGATCGGCACCACCGCGATCGCCACGGGCGGCTATCAGCTCGTCCTGGGCGGATCCGCCCGGCTCAATCAGCGATGGCTGCCGATTCGCCGGTCGGCGTCCCGCCGCAGGGCCGTCATCCGCTGAGAGCCTGTGAAGGAATCGATTCCGAAGAACAGATAGAAGAGAGCGAATAGCTGCAAGCGGATACTTCGTATACCTTTATGCTGCTTCGCCCTCTGCTCTCCGTTCCTTTTCGACGATTCTTTCCCATCCGCTGAGCCGAGCAGGCCGATCAGACCATCGCCCGCCGGCCGACCCCTTCGACCGGTGGGCGTTTTCGTCGGATGACGCCGACGAAACGGCTCGGCGCGGGACGAAGGGATCTGGTTCGTCCCTCGGTTTATTCCGTGGTTCGATTCTCCCGAATTGCTCCTGCCGCCTTTCGGCCTTGATCTCCCCGTTTTCCGCCCCGCCGACAACCCGCGCCCGATCGCGTTGGCGGATTCCACCAACCAGCCTACGATCCTCAGCAGCACGCAACACCAGACAGACGAAGTCCACACCGGGAGGAACGATGAACTTACCCGCCTGGCCGGGGCTCAGCCGCAGACGATCGGCGTGCCTTGCGACGGTCCTGACCATCCTCGTCGCCGCTGTGTTCCCAGCCGCCGCACCGGGACACGAGGCGAGCCGCCCCAACCTGGTGTTGATCTTCTGCGACGACCTGGGTTATGGAGATGTCGGGTGTTTCGGCGCACGAGGATACGAGACGCCGAACCTCGACCGGATGGCTCGCGAGGGCGTTCGGTTCACCGACTTCTACGTGTCGACGCCGGTCTGCTCCGCCTCGCGGGCGTCACTGTTGACCGGCTGCTACCCCGAGCGGGTCAGCATCCGAGGCGCGCTGGGGCCTCGCGACCGGATCGGGCTGAGCCACGCCGAGACCACGCTGGCGGAGCTACTCAAGCAGCGGGGCTATGCGACCGGGATGGCGGGCAAATGGCACCTGGGCTCGCATCCCTCGCAGCTCCCGACCCGGCACGGCTTCGACGAGTACCTCGGCATCCCTTATTCGGGCGACATGTGGCCCCGGCACCCGCAGGCGCCGAAATCGTATCCCCCGCTCCGGCTGATCGACGGCGAACGGATCGCGATCCCGGATGTCACCGCCGAGGATCAGAGCCACTTCACGGAGCGGTTCACCGAGCGAGCGGTCTCGTTCATCCGCCGCTATCGTGACCGCCCATTCTTCTTCTACCTCGCGCCGAACATGCCGCACGTACCCCTGTTCGCCGGAGAGAAGTTCCGCGGCAAGACCGAGCGGGGGCTCTATGGAGACGTGATCGAGGAGATTGACTCGTCGGTGGGACAGATCCTGCAGACCCTGAAAGACACAGGGCTCGATGACCGGACCCTGGTCATCTTTACCTCCGACAACGGCCCGTGGCTGAGCTACGGCGATCACGCCGGCTCGGCCGGCCCACTCCGGGAGGGAAAAGGGACCTGCTTTGAAGGAGGGATCCGCGAACCGATGATCGCCCGATGGCCGGGCCGGATTCCGCCGGGCCTGGTCTGCCGCGAGCCCGCCTCGACGATCGACGTTCTCCCGACGATGGCCGCACTGACCGGCGCCCGGCTCCCGGACCACCCCATCGACGGCAAGAATATCCGCCCGCTCCTCTTCGGCGAGCCCGGCGCCCGCAGCCCGCACGACACGCTGTTCTTCCACTACCGGAACGGTCAGCTCCAGGCGATGCGGTCAGGCCGGTGGAAACTGCTCTTCCCGCACACCGCGAGGACCATGAACGGCCAGGCTCCCGGCAAGGGCGGCATCCCTGGCAAGTACGCGCGGCTCGCCGTGAACCTGGAACTCTACGACCTGGAGTCCGACATCGGCGAGACAACGAACCTGGCAAGCCAGAAACCGGAGGTCGTTCATCAACTGGAGGAGAAGGCCGAGCGCTTCCGCGAGGACCTTGGCGACAGTCTCCAAAAGCGCACTGGCCGCGGAGTCCGACCGCCGGACCGCGTGTAACTTCTCAATAACTCCGGGGATGGCTCCTCAGGATTGCGCGGCGCGCAACGGTAGCACGACGACCAAACACGGAGGAACCGACCCGGCGTTCAAACCACCCCGTTGTCGGCGCCAGGCGACAACGCGGCGGGGACTTTCCTGGCGGCGGCCCCCCCGGCCTTCTGACGGATCTGATCCGCCAGCCGCGGGATCTGACCCAGGCCGCGCACGCGATCTTGAAGATACGCCCAGAAGTTGACTCCCAACCGCCGGCACGTCTTCTTCAAGCTCGCAAACGTGTCCCGCGCACTCCGCCTCAACTCACTCCGGGTGCTGCCGCTTGGTCTGCTCCCCAAAAACTGGTCCACCTGAAATGGGAGTCGCTCGCTAGACTGTGCCCAGGAGGGGCCCATGAAGAAGCAACGGACTGCCGACCAGGTGGCGCGATTCTCCGTGACGTCGACCGTGACCTGGCCAAGGGACTGACTGTCTCGGCCGCTTGCCGCAAGATCGGCATCGGTGAGACGACCTACTACCGCTGGCGCCAGCGGCATGACCCCGCCATGGTCAATGCCGACCGACGCTGCCGTGAGCTCGAGTCCGAGGTCGAACGGCTCAAGCGGCTCGTAGCCGAGCTGATGCTCGACAAGCAGATGCTCCAGGACATCGCAAAAAAACCAACGATCCGCGACTGAGCTAGAAGTCCAGCGGAAAAGGGGAGGCGTATTACCCCGGCGAGAAAGATCCTCACGTAGGTCAGGCTTTCCAGCCTGACTCCGCCCGATCCGATCCGATCCGGGCCGACCGCGTCAGGCTGGAAAGCCTGACGGACTTCCGATCCGGGCCGACCGCGTCAGGCTGGAAAGCCTGACGGACTTCCGATCCGGTCCCGCAATGGTTTGTGAGGAGCTTTCTTGCCGAGGTAATAACAAGCCGTTTACCCCTGGAAACACCGGAACCCGCCGGGTTCTTAGCTCTCTCGCGGATCATTGCTTTTTTTGGGTCCGGAGGTCGGGCTGCGCCGACTCCAATCCATGATCGTTAGTCGGTGATTTCCACGATGTCACCCGGCTCGATCGAAACCAACGCCGCTTGCACCGAGGCCATCAGCGGCGCCAGATCAGCCAACCGGCTACTCGCGCCGACCAGCACGATCAATGCGAGACCGGCCGCCTGCAGGTTCTGCTGATACCGCAAGTTCTGATCGACCGTCAGCAAGACCTCGAAGCCCTGGGTGGTCATCAGCGCCAACAGCTCGCCATTCTTCTTGCCTGACCAACCCATCTCGGGGACAGTCCGGACATCGTGACCGGGCAACTCCCGCCGCAACCGACGTGGCGCGCATTCGTCAAGCAAGATCCGCATGGGCCGCCAACATTTGCTTGGCGAGTCGCAACGCCGCTACGGCCTGTTCGCGGGTGACGCTGGGAAAGTCCTCCAGGAACTCATCCAGTGGATCGCCGGCCTCCAGATAGTCGAGCAGGGCGCGGATCGGGACGCGGGTACCGACGAAGACCGGCGTACCACCGAGGATATCGGGATCGCGATGGACCACCGATGAAGACTCAGGCATGGCGCTCCTCCTTCCCCGATCATTGTACCAAGACCCGGCTCCATCGCCTAATGCCATAGCGTAGCGGACCCGGGCCGCCCGGCGGACCGCCGCAGGTGGGTCCGCTGCATCGCCTCGTTAGGCGTCACGATGCCCCGGCGAACGCGCGAGCGGCCGATTGGGGCAATTCGACACCCACGAAGTAATCGGACGGATAGAGATAGTCCTCGCCCGACTCGTCGATGACCCGGACGAAGCCCCGTGACGCCGCGACCGGGTCGGGCAACGCCCGATAGACCTTGCGGACTTCCAGCGACGCGGGATACGACTCATTACGGACGCAGAGGAGGAATTCTCCAGTCGAGTCAGGGTGGGTCATGGTGAATCATCCAAGAACTGCTTGATCTTCACTTCGACGCGGCCGATACCGTGTGCCTCGTACCAATGGACCTCGGCGCGATGTGTCGTGCCGTCCTCGAGGCGCACCCGGGCGATGCCTTTCCGCTTCCGCCATCGCCCGGCGGAGTAAGCACGCCGCAAGCGCGGCAACTCGCGGATCGATGAGCCGACGGCGAAGGTCTCGACTTCCGTGATGTCCCCGACGACTTCGAAGTTCATGCCACCCGCATTGTACCAGGTGGCTGCGGCCCCGACATCGCCTCACATCGAAAACCAACGGCCTGCGCCGCGGGTCCTCTGCCAATGCCTCGCCAGGCTCCTATCTCCGCCGACGTTTCGTTGTGGCCCGCCTTACGCCAAACCAAGTTCGTGGAGGGCTTCGACAACCGGAGGACGGAGGATCAGCTTCCAGTGTTCTGCCCGATCGGCGCCTTCCTTCGCGAACACGACGAGGATGGAGAGCCGCGTCTTGGGGTCGCGACTGAGGTGTTTGCACAGCTTGTCGGCGAAGGTGCCGTACTGGAGATTCACCGCGTCGTAGGACTTGAAACCGACCGCGTCCGCGAGTTGAGTCGCCGTCATCGTATGAAGCCCCCAAAAAAGCCCCCAAAAAGGACAGGCACTTTTCCGTTACCGCGAGCAGTCGTGGTTGCTAGATGTCCGTTTCGTAAATGGGGTTGTTCTGCAATTACCCGAAGTCCC
>JAKAUH010000659.1 GCA_021818605.1 Planctomycetota bacterium | reverse complement strand
TCCGCGGCGAGCGGCTCGATCCCCGCGCCTTCCGCCGCTGGGCGCTCGCAGCCGGCGTGGTCGAGGAGGCCGTCGAATCGCGATCGGCGGGTCGCCGCCGCGCCCGCCTGTACCGGGCCGCAAAGCGGGCATGTTCGTGAGCTGCGTGCGAGCCGGCTCTGTGCGAGTCGCGGTGCGGTGCGTCGTCCGACTTGCCCGAGAGACTTGTCATCGGCGCCTCGCTGGACTAGAGTCATATGCAGTCCATCCGGTCTCTGCACTCATCAGCCATCGATATTCTCTTCTCATGCTGCCGCCGTCTTTCGGACCCGCGAGTCGCCGACTCGCCGGGGCACTCTGCGTGCTCCTGGCGGCGTGGGCGGTCGCACGGTCTCCAGCGGCGGCAAGCTGCGGGCATGGCCTCACGTCCGAATCCGAGCGATTGGGCGAGCGAGCCGGCAAGATCCTCATCCCGTCTCACGACGGGTCCCATTCCGACGCCAACCCGATCCGCAGCCTTTCCGCCGCGATCCGATCCAATTCAAATCCGATCCGACTCGCAAGGACTCGATCGATCCAAGATAGAGAGATCCGTCATGAGCGCAACCAGCGATTTCGCCCGCCGCTTCTTCGCGGAATTCATCGCGTCGAGGATCAAGGCGCGCGGGCTCGACGACGCGGCGGTCCTGGCACGTCGGCGGGCTGCCGCCGATCCTCCCGGCCGCCGGCCGGGTGTACCGGGCCCGCAGGCAGTGTCCGAGCCGCACACAAGCGGCCCTCGGCCTGACAGCCGCCTCGATTGAGTCGAGGAATCGGGCTCGTCGCGGAGCAAATTTCCCCGCGGCGAACCTGTCTGTCAGTCACGCAAAGAACCGGGCGGGAAAGAAAAACCGCCTCGGGAACGGTCCGGTCTACCTGGAGTCTGTCCCAGCAGGGCGGTTGGATCGTGTCGGGTGGGCATTGCCCACCGGTCGAGGCCTGAACTTGGTAAGCGATGCCCGCCCGACACGACGGCCTCGGAGCCTTCCGGCACAGACGATTACTGCGCAAACGCATCCTGCGAAACCGGAAGCTGCCGGGCATAAATCGGGAGCTTGCTGCCGGCGGGGGTGATGATCTTGGAGTACACGGTGCCGTCGATCGACGTCCGGATGAATCGCGTGGCCCCGTCACAGAAGAACATGTTGCAACCGCCCGGATGGTTGCTGTTGGAAAACGGGAAGGAACCCTTGATCGTCAGATTGATCCCGTAATTGATGTTCTCGTAGGTGCCCACCTGGTTGGCCAGCGCCCAGCCCGGCCCGTCCACGCCGGGCCCCTGCGGCTGCAATTGCCCCGCCGTGCAGTTCCCCTGCAAGCCGCAGATCAGGGGCGGTCCGAAGAACATGCAGAAGCTGGCCAGCGGCGCCGCCCAGTTGGTCTCGGCCCCCTTCGAGTAGACGCTCGGCGAGCCGGCGCCGGCCAGGGTGTTCTCGCTGAGCAGGATCGTGTTGCTGCTGCCGTCGGTGATCATGGCGAAGGTCGTCCGCACGTTCCAGGGCATCTGCGTTGCCTGGGGGCCGGCCGGGCCGTAATCCTCGAGGAACATCACGCCCATCTTTTTGCAGACGTTGACATTCCCGCCCCACCCCTGCGTAGGCGAGGCCCATCCCATGCCCGCGTATCCGCCGTACGATGTCGCGTGCGCCTGCTCGTCGTAGGCCGCCGGGACCCAGCCGATCGGCAGCGCCGGCCAGAGCGAGAAGCCGCCATTGACGACGTAGCTCAGGTTCCCCTGGCCGGGCACCGAATTGGTGTCATCCGGGCATCGCAGAACCCCCAGCGGCGTCGAGCTGATCTCGTAGTTGCTCGGCTGACCCAACTGCGTGTTCATCGTGCTCAGGTACGAGAACGGCATCGCGCCGCCTCCCGAGATGACACCCGTCTTGGTCCAGCTATTGGACAGATCCTGCTGGTCGATGAACGGCAGAATCTCGAAAACCCATCTATACATCGGTATCTCGGCGCCGTCAGGCGTGCAGGTCGGATCGTGCCAGCTCACGATCCCCTGGTTCCGCGGAACATCGATCGCCGGCGGAGGGGGATTGCCCTTCCCTGGGTCGTCGGTGATCACGCCCGCCGGCGGGAACTTGCCGAAGAGGTTGGCGTAGCCGAGAATCCCCAGCCCCACGTTCCTCATGTTGTTCTGACACTGCGTGCGACGGCCGGCCTCGCGCGCCGACTGGATCGCCGGCAGCAACAACGCGACCAGTATTCCAATGATGCCGATCACGACGAGAAGCTCAATCAGCGTGAACCCCCTGAACCCCCGACATCGTCCTTCTGATCGTCGTCGCGACGTCATCGCCGGTCCTCCAGGATCAAAGTCAAGCACCGTCCCGATTTCCACAGACGCGATGATTCGGGCTGTCTGCCAGTGTTTGCATCAATGGGTTTTCCCTTGCTGTTGACGAATTCTTTCAGGGATTCGATTCGACGTTCAGCGAGGTCTTCCCTCTGTTATGGGCGATGGGGCTGGGCGGAATGTCACGCGCCCGGGCGAGGATGCGAGTATCCACGTCGCACTGGACCACCCGCAGCCGGCAGGCGGAATGTCACGCGCCCGGGCGAGGATGCGAGTCGTTTCGAGCGGATTGGGTGAATGAGAACGTCGTGGGAGCGAACTGATCTCGTGGGTCGGTCGCGGGCAGAATCGAGGAGAACGCCCCGGCGGCCGGCCCCGGCGGTGGGCAGGGCGTGGACGGCAACGAGGGAGACGGGCAGGGGAGGCCGGGCGCTAGCCCGGGCGAGTCATGGGTGTCGGTGCCGAGATCCTGGTGCTGAGGGACGGACGACCGCTCGAGGTACGGGAATACGGCGACCCCGGGGGCCATCCGGCGTTCTTTTTCCACGGACTGCTGGGCTCGTACCACCAGGCGTCTTACGTCAGCGAACAGGCCGAGCGGGCCGGGCTGCGGATCATCGCCCCGAACCGGCCGGGCGTCGGGCGATCCGAGTTCGTCGCGCGAAGAAGCGCGCTCGAGGCGGTCCCGGACATCGAGGACCTGACCAAAATCCTCGGGATCGGCGAGTTCAGCGTCATCGGGATCTCGGGCGGGACGCCGTATGCCCTGGGCGTTTTGTACCGGCTGGGCGAGCGGGTTCGAACGGCGACGGTGATCAGTGGGATGGGGCCGTCGCACCTGCCCGGCTCGTTGCGGGGGATGGATGCTCGCCGACGGCTGGTCCTGGCGGCCGGCTCGCGGGCGCCCCGCCTGGCGCGGAATGTCTTCCGCCACGCGGGGCGGCGGTTCCACGCCCATCCCGAGCGGTTTCTCGAGCGGTTGGTGAAGACCTGGGCGACCGCCGACCGGCGGTTGTTCGACCGTCGCGAGGTCTTCGAGCTATTCCTGGAAGACATCCGCCAGGTATTCGCCAATTCCGAGGGTGCCGAGGGCATGGCGCAGGAGCTGCGCCTCTACCGCACCTACGGCTTCCCGCTCCACCGGCTCCCCGCCGATCGTCGCGTCACGCTCTGGCACGGGCTGACCGACAACATCGTCCCGCCGGCCATGGCCTGGAAGATGGTCCAGGCCCTCCCCGACGCCGAGGCCCACATCCTGCCCGGCGGCCACTTCATGGCCATCAACACCGCCGACCTCATCGTCAACCGCCTGGTCCAGCAGCTCAGGTTGTGAGAAAGGGCGCGGGAATCATGATAGTCTGGACGGGGCATAGGGATCTGGGTTATCTACGGCTGCTCCTTGATCTCTCAACCCAGGGCTTCCCAGGGACACCGCCAGCCGCAAGCCGTATCCCAGCGACCTGACCGACGCCGAATGGGTGATCATTGAACCGTTGTTGCCTCCGCCTGTGCCGGCGGGGGCTCCTCGCTAGGTCCAGTTTCGCGAGGTGATCGATGCCATTGACTACGTCCTGACCACGGGGTGTGCCTGGAAGGCCTTACCCCATGATTTTCGCACGCCCGAGGGGACCGTCCGGGACGATTTCCACCAATGGCGTCGCAACGGGCTCTGGCAGCGGATCCATGATACGCTCCGGAGTCGGGTCCGGGAGGCGGCCGGGAAAGAGGCTCAACCCAGCGCCGGCAGCATCGACAGTCAGACCGTCAAGGCGACTTGAACCAGCGGCCAACGGGGTTACGACGCGGGCAAGAAGATCAACGGGGTCAAGCGGCATCTCTTGTGTGGATACGCTGGGATTGTTGTTGGCCGTGGTGGTTCACCCGGCGAACATCCAGGACCGGGATGGCGCCAAACTGGTCTTCGCCAGGGCCCAACTCCTGGGTTCGTGGCCGCGGATGGAGCAGGCCATGGGAGCGAAGAAAGCGGACAGAGGAGCGAAGAAAGCGGACACAACCAATACTGGGTGATTGTAACCATTATTAGTTGTGTCCCCTTTTTCCACGTGTCCCTTTTTTCCGCGCAAGCGGCTGGCGCTCTACCGAGGCGAACCGAGTACGGATTTCCTCGGGGCTGGCCGGGCCCGGTCAGGCTTGCGGGTGCTCGGCTTTTCCGGTGGCCTGTTTGCACGTTCAGAAGGCGCGCTGGAGACTTCAGGAGGCCTTGTCATTTTTTCAGTGATCCTGGATTCGACCTTCCTCGGCGGCCGAGGCAAGTGCTTGTGTACGCCCGGTCGCCGGGCTGCCTTCACTTTCCTCGATCGGATCTGCCGCGTCGGTGACGCGCGGCCGCTTGCTGCCCGGTCGAATGCATCCTCGGACGGCGCCCCGTTTGAGAACTGCCCGGCGTTTCCCGCGGCTGGAGCCGCCGGATTTCCGAAGCCCTGACCCATCCCGACGTTCGCATCAGGGAGCTGATTGCCGGCGCGATAGGTCCCGCCGCCGATTTCCGGCATGGGCGGCAGCGACATCCTGATGCCAGAGTCCGGCCCTCCCCAGTATCCGTACATGCCGGGTGCACCGATCATCCCGGCGCCCATCATGCCCGGATACCCGTCGCCGCCGAACCCGAGACCGCCGAACCCGAAGCCAGCGTACGCGGTGCTGTCGGCGGCGAGAGCGGCACCAAATTGGCTGGGGTTATTCGAGTAGGGAAGAAAGTTGGGCAGGCTTTTGGAATGCGGCTGGGCCGGGCCGGGCACGACGGGACCGATTCCGAATTGCGGCACGACCGGCGAGGCCGTGACCCCGTAGCCCGGCATCTCGAATGCGTGATTGGGGCCAAACTGCACGAACCCGTAAGGTGCTTTCGCTTGCGCCAGGGCGACCTGTTCGCCCACTCCCGCGCCGACATGGATGCAAACGGCCGCCGCTATCACGAGGCCCATCGCGGCGTGTTTCCGGATCCGATCGATCGTGGTCATGTGGCGCCTCTTCTTCCGAACGAGGCCGTTCGGCGGCATCGAGGTTCGCGACCATCCCTTCGAAGACGTCTCCTCAAGAGAATAGGCGTCGAGCCCGGCCGAATCACACACATTTTGTCCGGCGAGGCCCGGTCGACCGCCCAGTCTCCGTCGAGCGAGCCCTTGTTCCCGGCCGCATGGTCGGTTACGACCACGTCGCCGGGTGGGTGCGGACCGGGACCAGGGACGGACGGGGAACGCGGATAGAACCGGAAGCCGGGGGCAGCCGGATCGAACAACGTCCCCGTGACAGGTGTCGGTCCCTGGCGGCGGAATGATATCCGGCCGGTCGGACGAGATCCGGCGGCACCGATCGCCCCCGACCGAGCCCGACCCTTCCGTCCATCCGTCCCGGCCGCCGATCATGGCCCGTGCTGGCCAGACCCGATCCCGGACCGCCCGAGGGCTCCAATCTCGTCCGGCCCGCACCGGCGGCCGGAAACTGGGCCGGCCTTTGCCGACCTTGATCGAGCGGGACAGCGCGGCCGGCAGGATCGGGCTGCCTTGCCGTTCGGCATCCCGAATCCAGATGCGGGGATCGTCCCAAAACTCCCACCGGCAACTTGACACTTTACGCGACAAAGCGTCGAGATTTCGGCGCCGAAC
>JAKAUH010000988.1 GCA_021818605.1 Planctomycetota bacterium | reverse complement strand
CTTATCCTGAGACCCACCACGGACCGCACCGCACCGAACCCGCCCAGCCCAGCCCCGACCGGATCGGCCAAGGACCACGACCCGATGCCCAGCGCCAGCGAACCGCGGCTCGCCTTCGAAGCCCCCATCCACGAGATGGAGCTCCGCCTCTCCGACATGGAGAGCCAGTACGCCCGCAACCGGACCTCGGGCGACACCGCCAAGATTGCCGAGCAGATCCGCCGCTTGCGCCGCGAGCTCGCCGCGCTCAAGCGCGAGATCTACTCGCAGCTCGATGCCTGGCAGATCGTCCAGGTCTCGCGGCACCAGAATCGGCCCCAGAGCCGCGACTACATCGAGCTGCTGTTCGAGCAGTTCGTCGAGCTGCACGGCGACCGCGCCGTCGGCGACGACCAGGCGATCGTTACCGGGCTGGCGCACCTCGACGAGCACAAGATCATGTTCGTCGGCCACCAGAAGGGGAAGGACCTGATCGAGCGCAAGGCCTGCCACTTCGGCTGCGCTCATCCCGAGGGGTATCGCAAGGCGCTGGCCAAGATGCGGCTGGCCGAGAAATTCCGCCTGCCGATCGTTGCCTTCATCGACACTCCCGGCGCCTACCCGGGGATCACCGCCGAGGAGCGGGGCCAGGCCGCCATCATCGCCGAGAACCTCATGGCGATGAGCCAGATCCGCACCCCCATCATCGCCGTCGTGATCGGCGAGGGGGGCTCGGGCGGCGCGCTGGGGATCGGTATCGGCGATCGCCTGGGGATGCTCGAGTTCAGCTATTACTCGGTCATCACCCCCGAGGGCTGCGCCACGATCCTGTGGAAGGGGAGCGAGCATGCTCCGAAGGCCGCCGCCGCGCTCAAGATGACCAGCCGCGACCTTTTGCGCTTCGGCATCATCGACGAGGTGATCCCCGAGCCGCTGGGTGGGGCGCACCGCGACCACCGCGAGGCCGCCGTGAACATCAAGTCGTTTTTGCTGCACGCCCTCCGCCAGCTCAAGGATGTCGAGCCGGACCAGTTGCTCGACCGCCGCTATCAGAAGTACCGCCAAATCGGGGTCTTCGTCGACCCTGGCGAACCCGCGCCGGCGGACTCCTGAACCTGGGGGCCGCGGTCCTGACGGCCCGTCGCCGCGCGGTCGGCCGCGGACCGGCCGATTGAAGATTTCCATGCAAGAACTCGACCTGATCCTGACGCTCACCGGCAGCCTGGCGGCGGCGCTCGTCTGTGGTTACATCACGCTGCGTCTCGGGTTGTCCCCGATCGTGGGCTACCTCCTCGCCGGGCTGGTGGTCGGCCCGTACACGCCGGGCTTCGTCGCCGACCGGCATCTGGCCGAGCAGCTCGCCGAGATCGGGGTGATCCTGCTGATGTTCGGCGTGGGCCTTCAGTTCCACGTCGAGGAGTTGCTGGCCGTGCGCCGGGTCGCGGTCCCTGGCGCCGTCGGGCGCGCGCTGGCCGCCGCGGCCCTTGGCGCGCTGGCGGGTGTCGGGTTCGGCTGGAACTGGTCCGCCGGGATCGTCTTCGGCGTGTCGTTGTCGATGGCCAGCACCGTCGTTTTGCTGCGGGTCCTGGCCGACAGCGGCGACCTGCCGACGCCGGCCGGCCACCTCGCCGTCGGCTGGCTCGTCGTCGAGGATCTGCTGGCGGTTCTGGTGATCGTGGTGCTGCCCGCGCTCCTCGCTCCCGGCATCGGGCCGGCGGGGATCGCCCTGGCGGTCGTGACCACCATGGCCAAGGTCGCCGCGATGGTGGCCTTGACCTTCGTGCTGGGCGACCGGCTCATCCCGTGGCTCCTCGACCGCGCCGCGGCGACCCGATCCCGCGAGCTGTTCACGCTGACTGTCCTGGTCGTCGCGCTGGGGATCGCCGTGGGGTCGGCTCGGCTGTTCGGCGTCTCGATGGCGCTCGGCGCCTTTTTGGCGGGGATGATCGTCGGCCGCACCGAGTTCAGCCTGCGGGCGGCGACCGAGGCCCTGCCGATGCGCGACGCCTTCGCGGTGCTGTTCTTCGTCTCGGTCGGCACTCTGTACCGACCGGGCTTCGTGATCGAGTCGCCCGGGCTGGTGTTCGCAACGCTCGTCATCGTGATGCTCGTCAAGCCGCTGGTCGCCTTTGTCCTGGTCGTCGTGCTGGGCCAGCCGGTGCGGACCGCGCTTTCGGTCGGGCTGGGCACGGCGCAGATCGGCGAGTTCTCGTTCATCCTGGCGAACGTGGGCGAGCGTCTCGGCGTGGTCGATGATCGGGCGCGGAGCGCGATCGTGGCCGCGGCGATCATCTCAATCACGGTCAATCCGCTGCTTTACCGGCTGGTCCGGCCGCTTGAACGGGCTCTCGGCCGGCGAGTCCCGCGATCGGCCGCGGGCGCCGGCGAAGGCGTGGCAGCGTCCGGGTCGGTTCCTGACGCCAAACCCGCCAGCCGCTCGCGATTCCGCGCGGTCATCGTGGGCCACGGTCCGGTGGGCCGGACGCTCGCGCGGCTGCTGCGACAGAACCGGATCGAGCCGGTCGTCGTCGAGCTGAACGTCGAGACCGTGCGCAGGGTGAATGCCGAGGGAACTCGGGCGATCTACGGGGACGCGAGCCGCCGCGAGACGCTCGAGGCCGCCGGCGTCGCGGAGGCGGTCGCGCTGATCCTCAGCAGCTCGGCCGTGCAGGGCACGGCCGAGGCCGTCCGCTACGCACGCCAGCTCAATCCGCGCATCCTGATCGTTGCCCGATCGGCCCACCTGCGCGAGGCGGCCGAACTGCGCCAGGCTGGGGCCGACCTGGTTTTCTCGGGCGAGGGCGAGATCGCTCTGGCGATGACCGAATCCCTGCTCCGCCAGCTCCGCGCCACGCCCGAGGAGATCGACCGCGAACGGGACAGAATTCGCTCCGAGCTACTCGCCGGCCTGGGCGATTCCGATGGGCTCACCAGCGAGCGCGGCCTTCCGACCGTCACCGCGCCCCCAACAATGCCGATCGAGCCATCCGCCGAGCAGCGGTCATGATGACCGCCGGCCGCTCCTGACCTCTCGGGGGCTCGCGCCGAGGACCACACCGGGGCGCACCGTCTTGCACGACCCAACAAAAAAATGGGGATGGGCACCGCGTCCTGGTGCCTGTCCCCATCTCTTGTAGCGTTTGCCGCCGGCCGGGTTGGTTTCAGGGCTGCTGGGGGGCGGGAGGAGTGACGATCACCCGAATGGGCTGCTGGGCCAGCCAGTACTGCATGTTGATGTTGTACTGCTCGGTGGCCAGTTGGGCCGCCTGCATCCGCTGCATGTTCGCCAGGGCCTGGCCGGTCATCGCGTTCTGCTCCTCCTGAAGCTGAAGGCGGGCCATCTGGAGCTGGTTGGCGACCACCGGGGCCATCTTGATCTCCTCATCGCGTCGCGCCGCTTCTTCCCTGGCTTCGGTGGCCCGACGCTGGGCCTGCGCCCGGGCCCTTCTATGGCGGCTGGCCTTGCGCCTGGCGATCAGGGCCGCTCGCTCTTCGGCGGCCCGTGTGCTCGCGGTGGTGGCGCGGGCGCCGGGGGCACCGGCGCGGGCAGCAGGTGCCGCCTTGGCCGAGACGGGCGCGGCGGGTACGGAAGCCGCGTCGGGTCGGTCCGTCGGGTTCTGGGCGACAAGCGTCAGGCAGAAGACCAGGGATGTCATCGTCATGGTTGACCCCGCTCTCGTGTTGGCTTTCCCGCGTTTCCTTCGATCCGATCCGAGCCTGGCCACGAGCCAGGTAGCATAAAGACGACCCCGTGCCGTCCGTGTGACACCGAACTGAGATCTCCAGGCCCGAACGGCGGCGGAAATGAAGAGTCTCGGAGTTTTCCATTGAACGGAACCAGAAGCCATGTCGTAGAATCGGAAGAGTCTCCGCCAGGCCATTGCCCCCTCCGCGATCTCGATCCGCTGGCACTGGCACGACGTTCGCATCAAGAGCATGGGTGCGTTTGGCTTGGAGGAAGACATGGTTGTCCGTGCGTGGCTCCCATCCAGGGCGACAACGTGAGACAGCTCGACAGGGACCGGAGGCGGCCATGAATCCGAAGCAGCGAGGTATCGGCTTGCTGGTGGCGATCCCGCTGGTCCTGGCGATGGCCGGGGGAGCCGAGGCTGCGCACGGCGGTGGCGGACACGGTGGCGGGCACGGCGGCGGTCACATGGGCGGCGGCCACATGGGCGGCGGCCACATGGGCGGATTCGGCGGCGGCCACATGGGCGGATTCGGCGGCGGTGGGTTTCGCGGCGGTGGGATGCACGTCGGAGCGCCGGCCGCGGTGCACGGCGGGGCGTACCGGGGCGGATTCGCCGGACATCCGGGATATGGCTATGGCGGTATGGGTCGGGCCCCATCGATGAACATGGCGCGGGGCATGAACGTCCCCCGCAACTATGCCTCGCCTGGCATGGCCCGTGGATACGGAGGCGTCAGCGCCGGGATGCGGGCAGGCGGCTACGGCGGATTCGGCGCCCGCGCCCCGATGGGCGGCATGGGCCGGGGCGTCGGGGGCGTCAATGGCTTCGCTGGCCGTGCCGGCGGCATGGCGGGACATGCAGGCGGCATGGCTGGCCGTGCCGGCGGCATGGCTGGTCGTCCCGGCGGGATGGGCGCCATGGCCGGCATGGGTCGCAATCCGTACGGAATCGGCGGCCGGGCGCCGATCAGCTCGACCGGCCATCTTGCGGCCCATAATCCCTTCGCCGGAGGTACTCGCGGAAATCTCGGAGCGGGCAACCGGCTGGGCGCCGGCGGAGGCCGGGCCCCGATCGGAGCCGGCGCCGGTCGGGCCCCGATCGGAGCCGGTGCGGGTCATGTTCCGGGTGGAGCGGCGGCTCGTGCCGGCCTCGGGGGAATGCGTGCGGGGGTCGGCAACCGCGCGGGCGTCGGGATCGGCAACCGCGGGGGCATGGGACTGGCCGGCAACGGCCTGCACCGCGCGGCGCTTGCGAATCACGGGGTTGCCGTCGTCCGGACGAGCCACACCGTCAACAACTTCGGCGGGGCGAGGAACGCGTTCCTCGGCGGAAACCGGTTCGGTGGCCGGTCGAATGCGGGCCTCCACCAGAACTGGCTCCACGGCCGCTGGGGAGGCAATGGCCGCGGTATCCGCGGTGGTTACGGCTATGGCCGCAATGGTTACGGCCGCTATGGCTATGGCCGTTACGGCATGGGGTATGGCCGGTTTGGCTTCGGGTATCCGTTCCTCGGCGGTTTTGGCTTCGGGTATCCGTTCCTCGGAGGCTACGGGCTGGGGTACGGCGGCTACGGCTTTGGCTATCCGTTCCTCGGAGGCTTTGGATACGGGCTCGGTTCGGGCCTGGGCTTCGGCCTCGGGTACGGACTGCTCGGCGGCCTCTTCGGCGGTTACGGCGGCTATGGCTACGGTGGTTACGGCGGCTATGGCGGCATGGGCTACGGCGGAATGGGCTTCGGGATGGGCCTCGGCTACGGCGGGCTCGGCTACGGAGGCTATGGGTACAGCTCTCCGTACTACGGCAGCTACGGCTATGGCTATCCCGATTACGGCGGCTATGGCCTGTCCTCCTGGACGTATGGCCCGTCGCTCTACGACTGGGGCTATTCGAACTACTACAACCCCTATTGCGATGGGGCGTACTCCGCGACTGTGCCGACGACCGTCATGTACTCGCAACCGCTGAACACGCTGGCCGCGGCGCCCGATCCGGGCGCGACCAGCCCAGCGCTGAGCAGCTTCGACTCGGCACGCGCCGAGTTCAAGGCGGGGAACTACTCGCGGGCACTCGATCTGACGGATTCCGCGATCCGGCAGATGCCGAACGACGCGGCGCTGCACGAGTTCCGGGCGCTCTGCCTGTTCGCCCTCCAGCGCTATGACGAGTCGGCGGCGGCTCTTTACGCGGTCCTCACGGCCGGGCCTGGCTGGGACTGGGCGACGCTCATCGGTCTTTATCCGGATGTGTCGGTGTATACACAGCAGCTCCGGGCGCTCGAGGC